>JANYIP010000089.1 GCA_025361995.1 Streptomycetales bacterium
CGGTGACACGCCGCACCGGACCGGACATCTCTCAAGATCGACGGGAGTACGTGGGTACGCAGGGGGGCGGGGCAGCCGGTAGCCTCTGCGGCGGAGGATTCGCATAGTGGCCGAGTGCGCACGCTTGGAAAGCGTGTAAGGGGCAACCCTTCGCGGGTTCAAATCCCGCATCCTCCGCTCGAGCAGAACCCGCCCAGCCAGTCAGCGGCTGCGCTTCTTGGCGTTGCCGAACATGCCGCGCAAGATCTCCCGGCCCAGCGTCGCCGCGGCGGCCACCGCGAAGGCCTTGACCGCCGGCGTCATCGCCTTGCCGATCTCCTCCGCCACGCTGGGCTCCGCCTTCGGCGCCCGCGCGGGAGCAGGAGCCGGAGCAGGTGCGGCAGGAGCAGCGACGGTCGGAGCCGGAGCCAGCCGGGCAGCCAGCCGCTCGTACGCTGAGTCACGGTCGATCGCGGTGCCGTACTTGGGCTGCAGCGACGAGGCCGCGACCGAGGCCGCCATCATGGCCGGGTCGGACGGCCCCATCAGCGACTGCGGCGCCCGCAACCGGGTCCAGGCCACCGGCGTGGGAGCCCCGCGGGCGGACAGCACGGTGACCACGGCCTCGCCGATCCCCAGCTGGGTGAGCAGGTCTGCGAGGTCGTACCCGGAGTTGGGGAAGGTGGACACTGTCGCCTTCAGCGCCTTGGCGTCGTCCGGGGTGAACGCGCGCAGCGCGTGCTGCACCCGGTTCCCGAGCTGGGCCAGGACGTCGGACGGCACGTCCTTCGGGGTCTGCGTGACGAAGAAGATGCCGACACCCTTGGAGCGGATGAGCCGCACGGTCTGGGTCACCGACTGCAGGAAAGACTTGGAGGCGTCGGTGAAGAGCAGGTGCGCCTCGTCGAAGAAGAAGACGAGCTTGGGCTTGTCGACGTCACCGACCTCGGGCAGGTCTTCGTAGAGGTCGGCGAGCAGCCACATCAGGAAGGTCGAGAAGAGCGCGGGCCGGTCCTGCACGGCGGGGAGCTCCAGGATCGAGACCAGGCCACGGCCGTCCGGTGCCAGCCGCAGCAGCTCGCGGGTGTCGAACTCCGGCTCCCCGAAAAACACCTCGGCCCCCTGGTCCTGGAACCCGATCAGCTCGCGCAGGATCACCCCGGCGGTCGCCTTCGACAGCCCGCCCAGCCCGTCGAGCTCGGACTTGCCGCCGTCACTGACGAGGTACGCGATGACCGCGCGCAGGTCCTTCAGGTCGAGCAGGGCCAGGCCGGCCTTGTCCGCGTAGTGGAAGACCAGGCCGAGGGACGACTCCTGCGTCTCGTTCAGGCCCAGGACCTTGGAGAGCAGGGTCGGGCCGAACGAGGTCACGGTCACCCGGATCGGGATCCCGGTGCCCTGACCGCCCAACGAGTAGAACTCGGACGGGAACGAGGCGGCGGCCCAGGCCTCTCCGACGTCAGCCGCCCGGGTGGTCACCTTGTCGTTCGGTACGCCCGGTGAAGCCATCCCGGAGAGGTCGCCCTTCACATCGGCGAGGAACACCGGCACGCCCTGCGCCGACAGCTGCTCGGCCATGAGCTGCAGCGTCTTGGTCTTGCCCGTACCGGTCGCTCCCGCGACGAGGCCGTGCCGGTTCAGCATCTCCAGCGGGATCCGTACGCCGACGCCCGGGTGGGAGGTGTTGTCGGTGACCAGGGCGCCCAGCTCGAGGACCGGTCCGGTGAACGCGTACCCGGCCTTGACGCTGGCGACGATGGCCTCAGAGCTGGCGTCAGAGCCGGTGAGGGTGTCTGTCATGGCTGGGCAGCCTAGTGGGCCGCCTAGAATCACGGTGTGATCTTCAAGCGCGTGGGGGACGGCCGCCCGTACCCCGACCACGGCCTCACCGGTCGAGGCTGGAACGAGATCGCCCCGCGCCAGGTCCGGCTGTCCGAGCTGGTCACCACCAAGAGAGCCCTCGACCTCGACACGCTCCTCGCGGAAGACTCGACCATATTCGGCGACTTGTTCTGCCACGTGGTTCGCTGGAAGGACGAGCTCTACCTCGAGGACGGGCTGCACCGTGCAGTCCGCGCCGCCCTGCAACAGCGTCACGTCCTGCATGCTCGCGTGTACGACCTGGAGGCCTCATGACGACGCTCAGCCCGTCCGGCTCGTCACGGCGTCGGTCGAATGCGCTCCCGGTCACCCTCGCGGTGGTGGCCGCCCTGGCGGTCGGCCTCGGTGGCGGCTGGTGGTTCGCCGGGCGCAGCACTTCCACGCCGGTCGTCGCCGCGAGCAGCGGGCCTACCTGCCACTCGGGTACGGGTTCGCCGAGCGGCTCAGCCTCCACGTCAGCGTCGAAATCAGCCAGCAAGTCCGGCTCCCCCGCCTCGACCAAGAAGCCGGCCAGCAAGCCGGCTGGCGCGCTCCCCCTGCCAGGCACGATCACCGTCAACGTGTACAACGCGACCACCCGCAAGGGCCTGGCGAAGAGCACCAGCGTCGAGCTGGCTGCGCGCGGCTTCCACACCGCCAAGGTGACCAACGACCCGTCGAAGAAGATCATCGCCGCGTCGGCCGAGATCCGCTTCGGGCCGGCCGGCGCGCAAGCCGCCCAGGTCGTGGCCGCGCAGGTCATCGGCGCCGTTCTCGTCCCTGACAACCGCAAGGACGCGACTGTCGACTTCGTCCTCGGCGAGGGGTTCGCGGCGCTGGCGACACCCGAGCAGGCGACCGCGGCGATCGCCGCCCTGGCCACGCCCTCGGGTAAGCCCAGCGAGTGCTGAGTGCTGGTCCACCCGTGGGACGCCTCCCGCGACACCGCTGAATCCCGCGACTTCCTGCTGGCTCACGGGTTCGGTCAGCTGATCGCGGCCGGACGCGGCCGCGACGTCCCCGTCGTCGTGCCGACCCAGTACGCCCTCGAGGACGGCACCAAAGTGGTCGTGCTGCACCTCGCCCGGCCGAACCCGGTCTGGGCGGCCATCGACGAGAACCCGGTGGTCCTGCTCGCCGTCGCCGGCGACTGGGCGTTCGTCCCGTCGGCGTGGAAAGCAGTCGGCGCCGAGGACCCCGCCCTGGGGATCCCCACGACGTACTACGCCGCCGTGCAGCTGACCGCCCGGGCCGAGGTGGTCGACGACGAGGCCGGCAAGGCGGCGATCCTGCGTCTCCAGCAGGGCCTCGCCGACCCCGACGGCGGGTGGGTCGACCCAGCCGAGCACGGCCGGACCCTGGCGGGGATCCGCGGCCTGCGGCTGCGCGTGACCGACGTGCGGGGGAAGTTCAAGTACGGCGGCAACGTCGACGCCGAGCACCGGCTCGAGGTCGCCGAGCGGCTCGCTGGGCGGGCCGGCCCCGGCGACCGGGCGGCTCGCGGGCACCTCCTGCGCCGGCTGGCTGACGAGGCCTGAGGTGGTCGAGCAGGCGGCGTCCGTCGGGCTCCTCACCGACCGCTACGAGCTGACCATGCTGTCCTCGTTCGTCGAGGACGGCTCGGTCCGCCGGCAGGCGGTGTTCGAGTGCTTCGCCCGCCGGCTCCCGTCGGGGCGCCGCTACGGCGTGGTCGCCGGTCTCGGGCGGCTCGTCGACCTGCTCGACGGTCTGCGGTTCGCCGAGGCCGACGTCGAGTGGCTGCTCGCCAACGGCGTCGTCTCGCCGGCGACGGCTGACTACCTGCGCGGGTTCCGGCTCAGCTGCGACATCGAGGCGTACCGCGAGGGAGAGGCGTACTTCCCGGGATCGCCTGTCCTGACCGTACGCGGTGAGCTGGGGCAGGCGCTGATCCTGGAGACCTTGGTGCTGTCGGTCCTCAACCACGACAGCGCGATCGCGTCGGCAGCCGCCCGGATGGCCGTCGCCGCACAAGGGCGCCCGCTGATCGAGATGGGCTCGCGCCGTACGCACGAGCGCGCCGCGGTCGCCACCGCCCGGGCCGCGTACCTGGCGGGGTTCGCCACGACCAGCAACCTCGCCGCGGGCCTGCTCTACGGCATCCCGACGGTGGGGACTGCAGCGCACGCCTTCACCCTGGCGCACCGCAGCGAGAAGGTCGCCTTCGCCTCGCAGGTCGCGGCGCACGGTCCGGGGACCACGCTGCTCGTCGACACCTACGACATCGAGGCCGGCATCCGGACCGCGGTCGAGGTCGCAGGCCTGCAGCTGGGTGCCATCCGGATCGACTCCGGCGACCTCGCCGAAGAGGCTCGCCGGGCTCGTACCCTGCTGGACTCGCTCGGCGCGACGTCCACCCGCATCACCGTCACCTCCGACCTGGACGAGTACCTGATCACCGCGCTGACCGACGCCCCGGTGGACGCGTACGGGGTCGGGTCACGGGTGGCCACCGGATCCGGCCACCCCACCGCGGGCATGGTCTACAAGCTGGTCGCCGTGGCTGACACCGCCGACCCGGACGCGCCGCTGCGACCGGTGGCCAAGACCGCAGTCGGCAAGATCAACCTCGGTGGGCGCAAGACCGCGTACCGGGAGATCGGGCTGGACGGGCAGGCCAGGCGCGAGGCGGTCACCCTCGACGGGGCCGAGCTGGCGCCGTCCGGGGCGACCTGGCGCCGGCTGCAGGTCGAGGTGATGCGCGGCGGCGAGATCGTCCACCAGCCCAGCCTGGAACAGATCAGGGAACACCACCGCATCAGCCGGGCCGAGCTGCCGGCCGCTGCGCTCGAGATCGCACACGGCGAGCCGACGCTCACCGCAGAACCGACAGGAGATGTCCCGAGATGACGTACGCGCCGAGCAGCCCGAGCAGCCCGAGCACGGCGCTGCTGATCGTCGACGTGCAGAACGACTTCGTCACCGGGACGCTCCCCGTCCCTGGTGGCGCCGACGTCGCCGCCGCGATCACGGCGCATCTGCGGGCAAACCCGAGCAGGTACGCCCTGGTGGTCGCCTCGCAGGACTGGCACGACCCGGTCGGGGACAACCGCGGGCACTTCGCGGCGGCGACAGCGGACCCGGACTACGCGCTCACCTGGCCGCGGCACTGCGTACGCGACGAGCCGGGCTCGCAGTACCACCCGGCGCTGGACAGCGCGCTCGTCGACGTCCACGTACGCAAGGGCCAGGGCGCCCCGGCGTACTCGATGTTCGAGGCCGTCGACCCGGCCGGCCGCGGCGTGGCTGACACCCTGCGCGAGGCGGGGATCGGTGCCGTCGACGTCGTGGGCCTGGCCACCGACTACTGCGTACGCGCCACCGGGCTCGACGCCCGAGCTGCCGGTCTGGACGTACGCCTGCTGACCGATCTCGTCGCCGGGGTCACGCCGGCGACCTCGGCAGCAGCCATGGCCGAGCTGGACGCCGCAGGTGTCGAGCTCGTCGAGTCAGGCGCGCCGGCCGGGCCCACTGGGTCCACGGAGGCGGCGCGGTGACCACGCACGAGCCGAACGCCTTCGCCCTGACCGTCGACCTGGCGACGTTCACGATCCGCGACGGGGTGTTCAGCGTCCTGCTCGTGCAGCGCGGCGCCGAGCCGTTCCGCGGGCGCTGGGCGCTCCCGGGCGGCTTCGTCGAGCCCGACGAGTCAGTGGAGTCGGCGGCCTGGCGCGAGCTCGTCGCCGAGACCGGCATGCCACGCTTCCCCGGTCACCTGGAACAGCTCCGGACGTACGGGGACGCCGGGCGCGACCCGCGGATGCGCGTGGTGTCCGTCGCGCACGTCGCCTTCGCGCCCGACCTCCCCGACCCCACCGCCGGTGCCGCCGCCACTGCCGCGCGCTGGTGGCCGGTCGAGGATCTCGAGGAGGTCCCGCTCGCCTTCGACCACGCCGAGATCCTCACGGACGCGATCGAGCGGGTGCGCTCCAAGCTCGAGTACACGACGCTGGCCACCCGCTTCGTCACCGAGCCGTTCTCGCTGAAGGACCTCTACCGCGTCTACCAGGCGGTCTGGGATTTCGCCCCCAGCCTGCCCAGCTTTCGTCGAAAGGTCTTGTCCACCAACGGCTTCGTCGTCCCCGTGACGACGCCTGGCTCGGCCGACCCGGTGCTGCTCTACCGACGGGGCAGCGCTGACGTCCTGCAGCCCGCCATGCTCCGCAGCGCCCCCGACGAGTCCGACGAACGCGAGTAGCCGGGCGACGGGGCTCAGCGGGCGATCGCCACGACGGCGCTCAGGATCGAGGTGGCGATGCTGATGACGACGGCAGCGACGATCGCCGTACCGAAGTTGTTCAGGGTCAGCACGTTGTCGGCGCGCGAGGTGAGCTCGAGCAGGACCGCGTTGATCACGATGGAGAACAGGCCGACCGTGAGGATCCGGATCGGCAGGCTGACGATCCGGATCGCCGTGCCGATCACGAGGTTGATGATGCCGAACACCGCAGCCACCCCGAGCAGGGATCGCAGCCCGTTCGTGAGGTGGACTCCCGGGACGATCTTGACCGCGATCGCGATCGCCACAGCCAGGATCAGCCAGCGGATCACCAGACGCTTCATGTCTTGCTCCTCATCTCCTAGGTCACGATCACTGGCCGCGGCGTCGGGCCTGAGCTCTCCAGCGCGGACAGCACGACGAGCTCGTCACGCGTCAGGCCAGGACCGGTGCCGTCGACCGACAGGCTGACGTAGAACTCCGGGCCGACCGTGTCGTGGAACGCCTGCTCCTGAAGCCCGATCAGACCGAGCTCGTGCAGGTCGCGGACCAGGAGCCGGAAGTGGTGCGGGGTGAACACCCAGTTGTGCGTGTCGACGTACTCCCCGGCGGCAGCCTGCGCGGCCCACAGCTGGGCCCGCTCCATCGTGTTGGAGAAGTGGTACGTCCCGGCGAAGCCCTCGGACCACGCGACCTGGTCCGCCTTGCGTACCTGGTTGAGCTTGTGCTCCAGCACGGCGCCCTCCGTGTGCACAGCCGGCGCCGCTCGGTAGACGTCGACGACCCGGCCGAGCCCGCTGCGCTCCCTGAACACGTCGAAGCAGTAGCGCTTGTCGGGCACCGCCATGCTGAGGACGCCACCGGGCTTGAGCAGCGCCTCGCAGTCCTGCAAGAACGACACCAGGCAGACCACGTGCTCCACCAGGTGCGACCCGACGATGTAGTCGAACCGGTCGCTGATCGAGTCGGTCAGCCGCCCCGGGGCCAGGACGTAGTCGACCTCCTCGATCAGCTGGGTGGGTCGCAGACCGGTGTACTTCGCCAGCAGCCCTTCGCGGTCGAGGTGGTCGGCGATCCGGATGTCGTAGCCGTCGCGCTTCGCCAGCAGCGGGTTGTGGCTCGGGCCGATCTCGAGGCCCAGCCCGGTGAGGTCGACGTCAGCGGTGATCAGCAGGCGCCGGTCGGCCTGGGACATCCGCAGCGGGAGACCCTTGCGCCTGCGGCGCCGCTCCAGCCTGGACGTGACGGCAGGTACGGCCCGGCGCGGGTCCCGCACGAGGCGCGCGATCCGAGCGGCAGCACCCGGACGCGGCGACGTCACCCTGCCTCCCCAGCTCTCGACGAATCTCCGGCAGGGTAGCCCGCATCGCTGGGCCGCACCCGCACCGTGCGCTGATCAGGGCGCAGCCACGATGTGGACATCGCACCCGTCAGGCTCCCCCGCCGCGGCCGTCGACAGGAAGGCGGCGAGCGCGCGCCCTTCATGCTCGAGCGCCGCGACCGTCTTCTTGGGCAGCCGCGAGAACGGTTCGATGGTGAGCTCCCAGCTGCGTCGCTGCGTGCTCACTCGCCACGTACCTGCGGTCACGCCGTCGGCCAGGAACGGGCGCGGGACCTGCCCGTTGGCCGGGAAGCCCAGCTGGAGATAGGCGTCCGTGACGAACCGGGAACGGTCGGCGTGCCCGAGCAGCAGGTTGTCGAAGTCGGCCAAGAAGCGCACCGGCACCGGGGTACGCGGGTCCGGCCTCGGGGCGTCCGGCAGGTCGAAGAGCTCGCGGCCCCGGTCGTCGCGGAAGGTGGCCAGCTGAGGCCGGAGCCGGTCGAACACGGCCGCCAGCCGGGTCAGGCCCGACCACGTCTGGGCGTCCATCACGGCAGCCGGTCCGAACGCGCCGAGATAGCGCAGCACCAGGTCTTCGACTGACGGGTCCGCCTCGAGCTCGCGACCCAGCCAGACCAGCGTGGTCGTGTGCGCCACCGGGCCGCTGCGCCCCCACAGCCCGCGAGGGGGCACTTGGACCAGCGGCTCCAGCGCCCGGACCGACTGGGCGAGAGCGGTCTTCTCCACGGTCGGCCAGCGTCGGTGGAGTGCATCTCCCAGCTCGCTGAAAGTCAGCGGCCGCTGCACGAGGAGCCTTCGGCCCAGCGCCGCCACCTCGACGGGATCGGCGTCGCCGAGACGCTTGCCGTACGCGCCCTTCAGCCCGCGCAGGTTGACGGGGTCGAAGAGCGGGCGCAGGGCGAGGCAGTCGCGGGCGGTGACCAGGTGGATCGTCGAACGCATCAGTGCGATGCGGACCAGCTCGCGCTGCTCGAGGAGGGCGGACACCTGCTCCGGGTCGAAGGACTCGATCCGGCTCCACAGCGAGATGTACCAGGTCTGGGGAGTCTGTGCCTGCAGCCCGACGAGGTGCTCGACCACCGCTGCGGGCGGCTGCGTCGACCGCTCGAGGAGCAGCTGACGGGCCAGCGTCGCCCGGTTCAGGGCTCGACGGTCGAGGAGCGGAGGCGAACTCATTCCCCGGACGCTAGCCCGACGTACCGTCACAGGCGCAGCATGGACACCTGGCCGGAAGGAGCCGCGAGCGTGGGTACCAGCAGCACCGAGATCTACCGGAACGCAAGGGACTTGCTGCAGGATCTCGGCCGCGACTACGCCAAGGCCCTCGAGCAGTTCACCTGGCCGGAGTTCGGCGACCGCTTCAACTGGGCGGTGGACTGGTTCGACGCCAGCGCCCGTGGCGACGACGGCACCGCGCTGTGGATCGTGGAGGAGGACGGCTCCGAGACCAGGTATTCGTTCGACGCCATGGCCCACCGCTCCGACCAGGTCGCCGCGCTGCTGACCGCGAGCGGTGTCGCGCGCGGGGACCGGGTCCTCCTCATGCTCGCCAACCAGGTCGAGCTGTGGGAGTCCATGCTCGCGGTGATGAAGATCGGCGCCGTCATCATGCCGACCAGCACAGCACTGGGCTCGACGGACCTGGTGGACCGGGTCGATCGAGGCGGCGCCAGGCACGTCGTGGTGAACGCCGCCGACACCGCCAAGTTCGACGCCGTCCCGGGCACGTACACCCGGATCTGCGTGGGTACGGCGCCAGCCAGCCAGCCGGCCGGCTGGCTGGCCTACCGGGACGCGTACTCACTGGACGTGGGGCCCGCCGAGCACCCCGGGACGGCGCCGAGCGACCCCGTGCTCCTCTACTTCACGTCGGGCACGACGAGCCGGCCCAAGCTCGTGGAGCACACCCAGGTGTCGTACCCGGTAGGTCATCTGGCGACGGCCTACTGGCTCGGTGTCCGCCCCGGCGACGTGCACCTCAACATCAGCTCACCGGGCTGGGCGAAGCATGCCTGGAGCTGCTTCTTCGCCCCGTGGATCGCCCAGGCGACGATCTTCATCTACAACTACTCGCGGTTCGACGCGGCCGCCCTGCTCGGCCAGATCCGGCGGGCACAGGTGACGACCTTCTGTGCACCGCCCACGGTCTGGCGGATGCTGATCCAGGCGGACCTGTCCGGCGGGCCCGGCCACCTGCGAGAGCTCGTGTCGGCCGGGGAGCCGCTCAACCCCGAGGTGATCGACCAGGTCCGCCGGGCGTGGGGACGGACCATCCGGGACGGGTACGGCCAGACCGAGCTGACCCTCGCCGTGGGCAACCTGCCGGGGATGCCGGTCAAGCCCGGGTCGATGGGGCTGCCGCTGCCCGGCGTACCGGTGGTGCTCGTCGACCCGGTGACCGGTGAGCGGGCGCGCGAGGGTGAGATCTGCATCGACCTGGCTGCCCGCCCGGTCGGCCTGATGACCGGCTACCTGGGCGACCCCGAGCGGGGTGCCGAGGCGATGGCGGGTGGGTACTACCACACCGGCGACGTGGCGACCGAGGACGACGACGGGTACATCTTCTACGTGGGTCGTACGGACGACGTGTTCAAGTCGAGCGACTTCAAGATCTCGCCGTTCGAGCTGGAGAGCGTGCTCATCGAGCACCCGGCGGTCGCCGAGGCGGCCGTCGTCCCCGCGCCAGACGCGCTGCGCGGGGCGCTGCCCAAGGCGTACATCGCGCTGACGCCGGGGTACCCGCCGGACCGCGACACCGCGCTGTCGATCCTGCGGCACGCACGAGAGAAGCTGCCACCGTTCCAGCGGGTACGCCGGCTCGAGTTCTTCGACCTGCCCAAGACGATCTCGGGCAAGATCCGCCGGGTGGAGCTGCGCGAGCGCGAGGAGGTGGCAGCCGGCGGGGAACGAGTCATCCAGGAGTGGCGCGACGAGGACTTCCCCGAGCTCCGCAGCTGAGCCCGGTCGCAGGGCGTTTCGGGCAGTGAATTTGCTCGAAACGGTAGCGTCTGTTTGCCCGAAACGGTAGCGTCTGTTTGCCCGAAATGGTATCGTAGCGCCATGAGCGCCTATGCCAGACGCGTCGTCGACGACGAGCTCGACGTCCTCATCGGCGGCCTTCCGGCGATCGCCATCGAGGGGGCACGTGGCGTGGGTAAGACCGCGACCGCCGCGCAACGAGCAGCCACGACGTACGAGCTCGACCGACCGAACGTGCTGGAGCTCGCTCGAGCAGCACCCGAGCGTCTCCTGCTCGCCGAGCCACCGGTGCTCCTCGACGAGTGGCAGCGGCTCCCCAGCCTTTGGGATCTCGTGCGCCGAGCCGTCGACGGCGGTGCCGCACCCGGGCAGTTCCTGCTCACCGGCTCGACCGACGACAGCGCGGGTACCCACACCGGTGCGGGCCGGATCATCCGGCTCAGGATGCGACCGATGGCCTTCGCCGAGCGCGGGCTCGAGGTTCCCACCGTGAGCCTCGCCGGCCTGCTCTCCGGTACGCGACCGTCGGTGAGCGGCACCACCACGGTCGGGCTCGAGACGTACGTCGACGAGATCACAAGGTCGGGCCTGCCGGGGATCCGGCCGCTGGGCGAACGGCTGAGAAGGGCCCAGCTCGACGGCTATCTCGAGCGCGTCATTGACCGCGACTACCCCGAGCTCCGCCACGGGGTGCGCAATCCTCCGGCGTTGCGGCGATGGATGTCGGCGTACGCCGCGGCTACC
>JANYIP010000124.1 GCA_025361995.1 Streptomycetales bacterium
AGGACGTTGGGCGTCCAAGAGACCGGTGTCGCGCTGACCAGCCGGTCCTGGGCCAGCTGGACGGCAAGGGCGGGCGAGGCGAGCACCACCGGGACGAGCCCCGCCACCAGAGCGAGCCCGGCGATCCCTGCGACCCGTCGCAGCGGCGACCCCGTCGAACCGGTCATGAGTCCCCACCCAGGTCAGCGATCGCGGCGCGGCCCAGCGGGTCTTTGCGCTCACGTACACCATTCAGCCCAATACCCCCTTTGGTAACCGGCCGAACGCATGACCTGGGACAGCGAAGCGTGACGCCGTGACTACACCGGGCCGTGACTGTCGATCCCGCCCGCAGGTGGGTACGTTGGTGTGCGGAGTCCTGCGACCGAGGGAGCTGAGCATGCCGTCGAGGGGCACCATCTTGATCCTGGTCGACCCGGTCGACCAGTGCATCACACCCCAGGGCGCGACCCGCGGGGAGCGGTTGCTCGCCCGGCTGCACGGAACACGCCTCGACCACGCGCTCGTGGCCGGCGCCTCCCCCGAGGCCAGCGCCGAGCTTGCCCTACGTGGACAGTCACTGGTACGTCCGCGGGAACGCCGCGCGTTGGCGCGCTCGGTGCTTCGGCTGCTGGCCGAGTCCCACCGCCCGGCCCCGCGGCTCTTCCGTTCCGGGTCGCCGATCAGGCGTGACCGGATACGCGCCGCCGCCGCCGAGCTCCAGTCCCTCGTCGAGCACCTGCTCGCGCCGGTGCCCGTGTCTGCCCGCGGAGTCGCGCACGTCACGGTCCTGCTCAGCGACGGCTCGGGTCCGCTGTACCACCCGGGCAGCAGCGAAGACCTGCGCAGCCACATCCTGCGGGCCATCAACGCACTGGACCCGCTGCACGACTGGTAGCGAGACGGCGTCAACGACCGGCCAGCAGGGTCAGCCCGTACGCGACGGCGTAACGGTGACCCAGCACACCGGCGACATCGCCCCGCCCGACCGAGACTCCGGGCAGGGCGGGCCGCAGCAGGCCGACGAGCTCGCTGTCGGCCGCTGCACCGCCCACCAGGAGCAGGTCGTCACCATGGCTGCCGGCTTCGATCGAGGTCAGCGCGCGGACCACGTTGTCAGCGAGCACCCGCTGCTTGGTACGCAGCCGCAAGGCACGCCACTCGGCCGGGGCGAGCGACCCGCCGAACGGCAGCAGCCCGGCCGGCCCCGGGACGACGAGCGAGCCGACCCCGGCGGACGGGGCTGGGGCGTCCAAGAACGTACGGGTCCCGTCCTCGGCGAGAAGGACCTGCGGTGCCTCCAGCCGCGAGCAGGGGCCCCGCTTGACCCAGTCCGCCGCCCCCCGCGGAAGTCCCAGGAACGCCGCGACCGAGACCGTCAGCAGCTCTCCGGCGCCCGCGACGACCACCTCACCACCGCCGGGTCCGATCACGTCGACCGTGCCTCCACCGAGGTCGACAACCGTCACCGACAGCCGTACCCCCGGCGTGCTCGCAGCCCCCGCCCGGGCCGCAGCCGCCTCGGTGGCCACGAGGTGCACCGGGTGCCCGAGCTCCGCCGCCAGCGCGGCCAACGGGTCGACCAGAGCGGTCCCGGCAGTCAGTGCCGCCACGACGAAAGCCCGCGCGGTGGCCGGGTCCACCCGGGCGGCCACCGAGCTGGCGACCTCAGCGAGTTCGACCAGCCAGAGGTCGTCGACCGTGACGTCGCAGTCGGTGTCGCGTCCTGCACCCGCGCGCCAGCCGGACACCGCGCCGACACCCATCGACGCCACGACCGAGCCGATGCCTGCGGCCAGGAGGACCCGTTCCGCCGAGCCGCGAAGGGCCAGCGACCCGGCGTCGCTCCCACCACCACCGGCAGCGCGCTGCGCAAGCAGTGCCACCACACCTCGGCTCGCCGACCCCAACGCCTGCGCCACCCGGCCCGCGTCCCCGCGCTCCTCGGTGGACAGCCCCAGCAACGACGACAACCGGATGGGATCGGTCAGGTGCTGGACCGGGTGACCCGCCGGCCCGACCTCGACGGCCACCAACAGAGCACCGGTGAGCCGGTCGATGTCGACCTCATCGACCACGGGTACCTGGCCGGACAGCATCGCCGGGAGGCGGGCTGAGACCAGGACGCCCTCGTCGTCGGCGAGCAGCAGGCCGCGCACGTCGGCGCCCGCGTCCAGCCAGCTCCGGGTCAGCGCCGCAGTCGCCGAGTACCCGGTACCAGCCGGGGCCAGCAGGACGACCGCCCTGCCCAGCACCGGAGTCGCATCGAGCCGGACCGGAACGCCCACCGCAGTCCCGAGCCCGCCGGGAGTCGCGCCGCCGACCGGCACCACAGCCAGCCGACCCGTCGCCGGGGCCGCCTCCGCGAGGCTGGCAGACCGGGTGTCGACCGGTCGCAACGGCGCCGCCGCGACGAGGTCGACGCGGCGACCGAGTCGCTGCTCGAGCCGCCGGACCAGCACCGCCGCCCCGCGGATCGAGGCTTCGGACCCCTTGGTCGACCGGGTCGGAGCCCGATCCCAGGCAAGCGGTTGCGCAGCGACCTCACCTGCCCCGCCACCGCCCGGAGACAGCTCGACGACGACCACCTCGGTCGTGGTGTTGCCGACATCCACCCCGGCCACGAGCATCAGCGCAGCAGGCCCCGCCGCTCGTACACCTGGGCTGCCTCGCGGAAGAGTGCGGCACTACGCGCGGCGCCGGCCGCCTCCAGCCTGGCAGCGTGGTCGAGCAGCTCGGCCGCGGTCGACCGGCGCGGGCGCAAGGCTTCGTAGAGCGCCAGCACCTCGGCGTCCGGCAGGGCGGCGAGCTCGGCAGCCCGCCTGAAGTTCTCGGCCAGCTGCGGGTTGGCGTGGTCAGCGGCCACCTGCGCCTGGTGCTCCAGGGTGTCCGGGTGGATGCGTACGTCGGTGATGTCGACGTCGCCGTCACGGACCCGCTCGAGGGTGATCTCCGCCGGGTCACGACCCGACGCACCGACCGCCTGGTGCGCGCTCATCGCTGCACCGCCAGCTCCTGCGGAGGCTGCGACGGTTCACAGCACCCGCGCTCGATCCCCACCAGGGCCACGACTTTGGTGTGGTAGCGCGCCTCGATCGCCTCGTCGCTGTACGGGTTGCGGGCCGGCTCGGGCGTCGCGCCCTTGGCATGGCGACCGGCGTTGACGCCGAGCAGGCGGTAGAGCGGCCCATCGATAGACGGCGCCACCGAGTAGAGCTCGAGGTTCGCCAGCGGCGGCAGGTCACGCCGGTGGATCAGCGCAGTCCCCTTGCCCTGCAAGCCGATCCCGATCCCCGAGCCGGAGAGCCGGGCCGCTCGCAGCCCGATCATCCCGAGATCGATGGTGTCGTTGACGCGGACCACCCGGCCGAAGCAACCCTCCTCCTCAAGGCCTGCCAGCAGCTCTCGGAGCGCCTCGACCACCGTGAGCCCGGACAGCGTCACCCACACCTCGCGAGCGACCGCGGGCGAGACGCCGACGACCACCTCGCGCGGGTCGCTGCCCGCGACGGCGGGACCGACGACGCGCAGCTGGTCGCTGCGGTGCCCGGCCTGCTCGCGGCGCAGGTCCTCGACCGACCGCTGCTGGCGGACGGCGTCGATCTCCGCCTGCCGGTCGGGCGTGGGCAGGTAGCCCGTACCCGGTCCGGCGTAGTCGTTCGGGTCGGTGATCAGCGACAGCACCCGCATCGACTCGTCGAAGATCGCCGCCGTCTGCAGGTAGTCACCGGCGACCCGCGCCTTCAGCATGTCGAGCACCCGACCGGCCTCGACCTCGAAGCCAGTCTCGTACAGCGCCGCGACCACGTCGAGCATCGTGACCGCCGTCTCGCGGATGATCCGGGACGCGATCAGCGGCGCCATCAGCTCTGCCGCCGGGACGTCCTTGGACCCGGCGGCATCGACCGCCTGAGCCGCCCAGTCGTCGCCGAAGTCGGCCAGCCCGAGGTGCCGGTAGACCGCGCGCACCGCCTCCACCGCCCGGGTGCGCAGCGCAGCGACGTGCGGCTCAGCCGCCGTCCGCAGGCCACCGTCGACACCCCAGTCGCGCTGCATCACCAGGAAGTCGTCGATGTCCTCGGCGTTCCACTGGCTGGGGCCGAACATGTTGTCGTAGCGCTGGATCGACCCGAACCCGCTGCACACGTAGTCGGAGCCGGCCAGCAGGATCGGCAGCGTCCGTGAGGTCCGTCGCACGTCGGACTCCGACATCAGGGCGTCGTTGCCCGTGCACGCCTCGAGCCCGCGAGCCATCACCATCACGTTCTCGGACATCAGCGACCGCACGCCACCCGGGACAGAACCGGCCACTGATGCCGAGTCGATACCACCGTTCTGCACACCCTGTGCGCCGATCGCCCGGGCGAGCGCCACACAGCGCGACTCGAGGTAGAACATCGAGCGGCCCTCGGCTCCCCCCATCAAGGCCTCCGCACCACCCCCCGACGTCACCCGCATCTTGACCCCGCGCGAGGCGTACGCCGACGTCAGGAAGGCCTTTGACCACGGGGTGTCGTCGCCGTCCACGAAAACCTGCTCGGTGCCGTATAGCGACACTGTCTCGGCGTACGACACCAGGCCCCGCATGCCCATCTCGAGCTCGAGCGCCTCCTCGACGGAGCACTGGACCAGCACGCCCGGCGAGCCGACAGCCGCCCCGATCGACACCGCCACCGCATTGGACGGGGCGTCGCCGAGCACCGGCACGGTCGTCTCCACCTCGCGGAACCCGAACGCCGCCGCGGTCGCCGCATCGGCCGCGAGCAGCAGCGGGTCGTCGGACCGGTTGGTGACGTGGGCCTGGTTGCTCGGGGTACGCCGGGCCCGCAGCTTCGTCATCGCCAGGCCGAGCTCGACCGGGCGCAGCAGGGCGAGGCAGCTGGCCAGCTTGGCCGGCGTCATCCCGGCCGCCAGCCGGACGAGCTCGGCCCGCGGGACGTTCGGGTCGACGCACATCCGGGCGTACGCCAGGTCGGTGGTCGCCATCGCCTCGGCGGCGACGGCCAGGTCGAGCCCGTGCCGGGCGATGAACTCGTCGAGGATGTCGAAGTCCGCGGCCGACCGGGAGTCCATCTCGATCACCCGGCCACCGGCGTCGATGACCAGCGAGGGCACCGGGTCGGCCGGGGAGTTGAAGGCGATCAGGCCGATCGACGCGTCCTCCACCGCGAAGCCGTCCAGGTTTACCCGCTGCGCGTCCATGAAGCGGAACCGCCCGATCACGTTGGTCATCCACCCTCCCCCGGCGCCTCGGCGGCCTCCTGCAGGGCAAAAGCAGCCTCCTGCACGGCAAAAACTGTGGCGCCCGCGGATGCCGCGGCGAGGTCCTCGTCAGCGGTGCCGCCGCTGACCCCGATCCCGCCGACCACCCGACCGGACGACCACAGCGGAAGCCCACCGGCGAAACAGATGTAGCGTCCGCCAGCCGCCGAGCTCATGCCGACCAGCGGACCCCCGGGGGCCACCATCGGCGCGAGCTCGTGGGTGCCGATCCGGTGCGCCACCGCGGTGAACGCCTTGTCGGGTGCGAGAACCGGGCCGGCGATCTCGGCGCCGTCCATCCGCTCGAACGCCACCAGGTGGCCACCTGCGTCCACCACAGCCACCGAGACCAGCGCCCCCTGCTGGGCCGACGAGGCCAGCGCCGCGGCCACCAGGTGGCGAGCGAGCGCCAGGTCGATCTCGGTACGCGTCACGCGGACCATGCGGCCGCCACACCTTTCATCCGCGCGTGCATGCCTTGCATCACCAAGACGTCGCCGAGGACCGACTTGGGCACCTTGGCGACCATCGTGTAGACGGTGTCCACCACGTTCGCGACCGGCGACAGCGTGGTCTGTGACACCAGCTGGTAGGCGTCCAGCTCGCTCTGCCCGGTCAGCTCGGCAACCCAGCGGACCATCTGCACCTGGGCGATCCGGAACGCGTCCTCGAGCGGCTTCGTCGAGCCGGTGGTGATCACGTACTCGTCGCTCTCCAGCCGCGGCCACGGGGTCGGAACCCCCTTGATCAGGTCGACCACGAAGACCGTGTCCATCGCGCACTCGACCGCGACACCGCAGGTCTCGCCCTCACCCTGGCGGGCGTGGCCGTCACCCAGGCTGAACAGAGCACCCGGCACGTTCACCCCGAGGTAGCAGGTGACGCCGGCCCGCATCTCCGGTGTGTCCATGTTGCCGCCCCAGTCCCCGGGGGCCAGCGACGAGCGCACCTCGCGCAGGGGGGGCGCGACGCCGACCGTCCCGTGCATCGGGTCCAGCGGGAGGACCGCGGTGAAGTCAGTGTCCAGCGCGGCGTAGTGGACCCCTCGGCTGACCCGGTCGATTTCGTAGAACCAGGTGCGCTCGGGCAGCGGCGGGTGCAGCAGCGCGGTGAAACCGGTGCCGGTGAGCGCGCCGAAGAGCGGGACGGTGGTGCTCACGCCCCATGCGGCCCGCGGCTCGATCGAGACGAAGTGGACCGCCAGGGTGTCCCCCGGCTCGGCGCCCTCCACATAGAACGGACCGGTCTGCGGGTTGATGAAACGCGGGTCGCAGACCTGGCTGACCAGGTCCGACGTGGAGCGGACCCGACCGGCGAAACAGTCCAGCGTGGACGTCGACACCACGGTGCCGGGCCTGATCGAGACGACCGGCTCGACGCCGCCGAAGGTGTAGATCAGCGACGACGGATCAGCGTCCTCGTCGAGCTCGTGGCGGAGGACCTCAGGTCCGCTCGCGCTCATCGGGCTCCTCTCGTGACAGACGCGGGGTACGGGCCGACCGGCC
>JANYIP010000133.1 GCA_025361995.1 Streptomycetales bacterium
GACCGACGGCCAGCTGAGCGACAACGCCTACCCGCTGAAGCGTGAGCTGGACCCCGTTGTCGCCGCCGGCCTGACCCAGGACGAGTTCTCCTTCGACGAGGCTGGCAATCCGACAGTGTTCGGGGCACCTCCGGCCGCGTCCGTGCCTCCGCTGCTCCTGCCGCCGCCGGTTTCCTCGTCTGCGGCGACGGCGCCCTCAACGCCCGGTCGATCTTGAGAGATGTCCGCTCTGGCCGGCGCGTCGGACGGACATCTCTCAAGATCAACGCGCGAGCCCGGCGGGGTCAGGCGAGGATGCGGGTGCGGGTGGGGTCGTACAGGGGGGACAGGCTCAGCCGCGCGGGCACCAGAGTCTCGGCGCAGTCGACGGTGAACTTCGCCGCGGCCAGCCACGCCGCGGTCACGCCGTCGGCGTTCTCGACTACCGCGAGCCCGACCGCGCCGCCGAGGGTGTGCCCGTAGCCGGCCGCCCGTACGTACCCCACCCACTCGCCGTCGACGAGCAGCGGCTCGTTGCCGTAGAGCTGCACAGCAGGGTCTTCGAGCAGCAACGACACCATCGCGGACGCACGCGGCCCGGCGGACCGCCGCGGCAGCAGCGCGTCGCGCCCGACGAAGCCGCCAGCCTTGTCCCACGCGATCGTGAAGCCCAGCCCCACGGTCAGTGGGTCGTCGGTGTTGTCGATGTCGACCCCGAAGTCCCGGTACGCCTTCTCCAGCCGCAGCCCGCCTATCGCGGCGAGCCCGACCGGCGCGACCCCGAGGTCAGCCCCCGCAGCCATCAGCGCGTCGTAGAGCGCCGGCGCGTACTCGGTCGGCACGTGCACCTCGTAGCCGAGCTCGCCCACGTACGTCACGCGCAGCGCGAGCGCCCGTGCGTAGTCGAGCTCGATGGTCTGCGCTGACAGGTACGGGAGGGCATCCTCGGACAGGTCCGCAGACGTCAGCCGCTGCAGGAGCTCGCGCGAGCGTGGTCCCTGGACGGACAGCAGCACGGTCGCCGAGGTCACGTCGGTGACGTACGCGTGCTCGCCGGCCGCCGTCGCCCGCCGGAGCATCGCCTCGACCCGCCGATGGATGACGTCGGACGCGACGACCAGGAACCGGTCTTCCGCCAGCCGGGTCACGGTGAGGTCGGCCTGGATCCCGCCGGAGGCGTCGAGCCACTGGGTGTAGACCACCCGACCGACCTCGCGGTCCACGTCCGCCGTGGACAGCCGGTTCAGCACGGCGGCCGCGTCCGGACCGACCACCGAGAACTTGGACATCAGCGTCATGTCGATCACCCCGACGCCCTCGCGAACTGTCCGGTGCTCGGCGGCCACCCGTTCGAACGACGCCTGCCGTTGCCAGTCCAGCGACGGCTCAGCCGGCGTGACACCGGCGCCGGCGAACCACTCCGGGTACTCCCAGCCGGCAGACACGCCGAAGTGAGCGCCGGCGGCGGCGAGCCGGTCGTGCAGCGGCGAACGACGTACGCCCCGGGCGGTCGACGGCTGCCAGCCAGGGAACGCGGCGTCGCCGAAGAGCACGCCCAGCTGCTCGACCGTGCGCTCGGACCGGAACCGGCGCGACATCTCGTGCGGCAGCGCCCGTTCCACCGAGTACGCCGCTACGTCCACCGGCGGCACTCCGTCGACCAGCCACTGCGCCATCACCGAGCCGACACCGCCGCCGAGCAGGATGCCGAGCGAGTTCAACCCGGCAGCCACCCAGAAGTTGTCGAGCTCGGGCGCGAGGCCGAGCATCGGGTGCACGTCCGCGGTGAAGCTCTCCGGGCCGCAGAAGAACTTGCGGATGCCCACGTCGGTGAGCACCGGGATCCGCTCCATCGCCACCTCGAGGAACGGCCCCACCCGGTCCCAGTCCGGCGGCAGCTCGCCGAAGGCGAACTCGCGCGGCGCCCCGTCCAGCGACCACGGCGCCGCTACCGGCTCGAACAGGCCGACCAGCAGCCCGTCGCCCTCCTCGCGGTAGTAGCCGTAGCGGTCCGGGTCCTCGATCACCGGCAGGTCGCGGTGCACGCCCTCGAACGGCTCGGTCAGCAGGTAGTAGTGCTCGGCGGCCTGCAGCGGTACGTCGACTCCGGCCAGTGCACCGACCTCGCGCCCCCACAGGCCCGCGCAGTTGATGACGTACTCGGCCTGGACCGTGCCTTGCTCGGTGACCACCCCGGTGACGCGGCGACCGGCGACCTGGAAGCCGGTCACCCGGGCACCCTCGACTATCCGGGCGCCGCCCATCCGGGCGCCCTTCGCGAGGGACATGCAGACGTCCACCGGGTTGGCCCGGCCCTCGTCCGCCACGTGGAAGCCGGCGAGGATGTCGTCGGTCTTGGCGAACGGCCACAGCGCGGCGACCTCGGCGGCCGAGATCTCGTTGTCCTCCACTCCGAACCCGCGGGCAAACGCGGCCTCCCGGCGCAGCACCTCGAGCCGCTGCGGGGTCGACGCGAGCGAGATGTGCCCGATCGGCCGGAACCCGGTCGACAGGCCCGTCTCCTCCTCGAGCCGGGCGTAGAGGTCGCGGGAGTAGCGGCTCATCCACAGCGCGGTCTCGTCGGCCATCCCTGCCGAGGTGATGAGCCCGGCGGCGTGCCAGGTGGTGCCGGAGGTCAGCTGGTGCCGCTCCAGGAGCAGGACGTCGCGCCAGCCCAGCTTGGTCAGGTGGTAGGCGACGCTGGCTCCGATCACGCCGCCGCCCACGATCACCACCTGTGCGCGGGTGGGGAGCGTGGACGGCGTCGCTTGCCCGGAAGGCGTCGTGGGGTCGGAGGTCATGGGCTGAATCATCGTTCAATACAGCCCCGGAGCGCTAGGTCATCGCGCGAGCTCAGCCGAGGCCGAACACCACGGTCACCGAGACGGACACGTCCTGGCTGCCTGCCTGGACGGGTACCGGCATCGACACCGCGGAGCCGGCGCTGGCGAAGTTCTGGTCGTACACCGGGGTCGGGTTGGTGGTGACCTCGGAGATGCTGACGACTGCGCCGAGCGGGCGGCCGGCGGCCTCGGCGTACTGCTCGGCCTTGGCCTTCGCCTGGGTGAACGCGGCGGTGCGGGCGGACGACATCAACGAGCTGGTGTCGTCCAGGTCCAGGCTGATGCCGTCGACGCGGACTGCGTTGCCGCCGGCCGACACCGCCGAGTTGATGGTGGCACCGGCGGTGCTGAGGTCGCGCAGGACGACGCTGAGGCTCTCGGTCGCCTGGTAGCCGTGGATCGTCGGCTGGCTGTTTCCTGCGTACGTGTAGTTCGGCTGGACCGACAGCCCCGACGTCTG
>JANYIP010000146.1 GCA_025361995.1 Streptomycetales bacterium
ACCCAACGGGTCCAACGCCTCAAGATCAGCGGTGATCGACATGAGTCAGACACTAAACGAGGCCACCGACAGAAACCGTTCCACAGAGCCATTTCCGCTGTCATGACGCTGGCATAACGCAAAAGTTGTTGCCGGACAACAGGTATTCGCTGCCGATCAGCGGGGTTGTTCATCGCGAAGCAGGTTCCCACTGCCGATGATCGGGCCTGATCGACTGAGCCTCAGGGCTGATTCCTGGCCGGCGACGAGGTTGCGTTCCTCGACCACCGCTTGTGCGTACGTGTCGACGGTGCGCGCGGCCAGCGCCGGCCAGGCGTGGTCGTGAGCCAGCGAGGCCCGTGCGGCCCGAGCCATCCGCCGGGCTTGGATGTCGTTGCGCAGCACCGTACTCACGGCATCGGCCAGACGAGTGACGTCGCCGGCCGGGAAGCGCAGGCCGCTCATCACGGGCTCGACCAGGTCCCGCAAGCCACCGACGTCGGCGACGACCAGGGGGGCCCCGAGGGCGGCAGCCTCGAGCGCCACCAGCCCGAAAGGTTCGTACAGCGACGGCACGACGGCGCAGTCCGCGGCGGCCAGCAGGCTTCGTAGCGCGACGTCGGACAGCCGGCCGACGAAGGTGACCGAGGCGCCGAGCCGCAGTCGACGGGCTCGGGCGCGCAGCTCCTCGCCGAACGTTCCCTCGCCGGCCACCACGAGCCGGATGCCCGGGTGGCGGCGGCGCAGCCTGGGGATCGCGTCTAGCAGGGTGTGAACGCCCTTCTCCCACTCGAGCCGGCCGATGAACACGAGCAACGGCCCGTCGCCAGCCAGCTGGGTGCGCGCTGCCGAGACCGCACGGCGGGACGGAGCCGACCACGACGCCAGGTCGATCCCGTTGCTGATCACGTCCACCTTGCCGGGGGGGAGGTCGAACAACCGTGTCACCTCCCACTGCATCGCGGCCGAGCAGGTGATGACGCGACGCGCCTCGTACGTCAGCCACCACTCTGTCGTGTGGATGGCCTCGCTCAACGGGTTGGGCAGCCAGCCCTGGTGGCGTCCCGCCTCGGTGGCGTGCACGGTCGCGACCAGGGGAAGACCGAAGGCCTCCTTGAGCAAGGTGCCCGCGTGGCACATCAACCAGTCGTGGGCGTGGACGACGTCAGGTGACCACTCGTCCCCCAGCCGGAGGCCGGCGCGTCCAACCGCATGACCCAGCGCCAGGACCCACGCAAGCAGGTCGCCCGGCGGGATCGTCGGCGGGTCCATCGGCACCCGGATGATCCGGACGCCTCCCACGGTCGAGTCTGCGGGCGCGCCGTCAGCAGCCTGCGTCAGCACGGTGACCTCGTGCCCGTGCGCTGCTTGGGCTTCGGCGAGGGCGTGCACGTGCCGACCCAGCCCGCCGTACACCAGGGGTGGGTACTCCCACGACAGCTGCAGGACCCGCATCGCCAGCAGGCTAGTGGGCTGGGATCAGTCGCGCCGGAGGGCTCGGGCGTCGAGGTGTCCGAAGGGCCCGTCGATCGTGCGCTGCCCGGGAGCCACCGCCATTCCCCGACCCTCGTCGATGGCTCGGGCCAGCGCCGAGAATGCCGTCTCGTGCGCGGCGACGCGTTCACGTGCATAGCCGGCAGCGGAGTCTTTGCTCACCATGAACGCCCAGTCGCTGGACAGTGTCAGCAGAGCGTCGCGGGCGAGCTGGTCCAGGTCGTCTCGCCGGCCTGCGGCGGCTGGCCGGCCGCGACCGAGCTGACTGTCCACGACGTCCAGGAGCCGCTTGCTCACCTGCCCGTTGGTGGTCACCAGGTCGGCGACTGCGGCGCCGTCCCAGACCCGCCAGTCCTTGCCCGAGCCCCACGAACCTGGCCCCAGCTCGACAGATCCCGCCACGTGCCCCGACTCGACCGCCCCGCGCAACGTACGCAGCTGCACGCCCGCAGCGGGCAGCCCGCGCAGGACGGCCTCGAGGAACTCCGGACCTTCGTGCCACCAGTGCCCGAAGAGCTCGGTGTCGTACGCGACGGTCACCAGCGGCGGTCGCGCACCGGCAGCGCCGAGGTCGACCAGTCGCTGGCGCACGACAGCGACGAAGTCATCGGCGTCCGCTGACACTGCGGCCAGGGCCCGCTCGCGATCGTACGGC
>JANYIP010000169.1 GCA_025361995.1 Streptomycetales bacterium
GTCGAGTTGACCTGCGATTCGACGTTCACCGTCTGGTAGCCGTAGACCGGGTCCATGATGGCCGGCAGGTACAGCCTTGCCGGATCGCACCGTGAAAAGCCGGCGTTGCGGTCCGGTGACCACTGCATGGGTGTCCGCACCCCGTCGCGGTCGCCCAGCCAGATGTTGTCGCCCATCCCGATCTCGTCGCCGTAGTAGAGCACCGGGGACCCGGGCAGGGCCAGCAGCAGGGCGGTGAACAGCTCGATCTGGTTACGGTCGTTCTCGAGCAGCGGCGCCAGGCGTCGTCGGATGCCGATGTTGGCCCGCATCCGGGGGTCCTTGGCGTACTCCGCGTACATGTAGTCGCGTTCCTCGTCGCTGACCATCTCGAGGGTGAGCTCGTCGTGGTTGCGCAGGAAGATGCCCCACTGGCAGCCGGACGGGATGGCCGGGGTGTCGGCCATGATCTCCGAGATGGGGTAGCGCGACTCCCGGCGGACGGCCATGAACAGCCGTGGCATCACCGGGAAGTGGAAGGCCATGTGGCACTCGTCGCCGCCGACTCCCGGGTCGCCGAGGTAGTGCACGACGTCCTGCGGCCACTGGTTGGCCTCGGCGAGCAGCACCCGGTCGGGGTAGAGCCGGTCGATCTCGGCGCGCACCTTGCGCAGGAACTCGTGCGTCTTGGGCAGGTTCTCGCAGTTGGTCCCGTCCTCCTCGAACAGGTACGGCACCGCGTCGAGCCGGAAGCCGTCGATCCCCAGGTCGAGCCAGAAGCGCAGTGCCTCCATGATGGCCTCGACGACCTGCGGGTTCTCGTAGTTCAGGTCCGGCTGGTGGGAGAAGAACCGGTGCCAGAAGTACTGCCGGCGGATCGGGTCGAAGGTCCAGTTGGACGTCTCGGTGTCCACGAAGATGATCCGGGCGTCGGCATACAGCTCGTCGGTGTCGGACCAGACGTAGAAGTCGCCGTAGGGGCCGGTCGGGTCGGAGCGGCTGGCCTGGAACCACGGGTGCTGGTCGGACGTGTGGTTCATCACGAAGTCGATAATGACCCGCAGCCCACGGCTGTGGGCCTCGTCGACCAGCTCGACGAAGTCGCCCAGGGTGCCCACGTCGGGGTGCACGTCCAGGTAGTCCGCCACGTCGTACCCGCCGTCGCGCAGCGGCGACTTCGTGAAGGGCGGCAGCCACAGGCAGTCGACGCCGAGCCACTGCAGGTAGTCCAGCTTGCTGGTCAGCCCGCGCAGGTCGCCGATGCCGTCGCCGTTGGAGTCCAGGAACGAGCGCACGAGCACCTCGTAGAACACCGCGCGCTTGAACCACTCGGGGTCGCGGGGTGTGCGGTCGTCGTATGGGTCGGGGACTGCCGTCCCCGGGGTCAGGCTCATCGAGCGACCGCCTGCCGAACCACCAGGATGTGAGCCGGCTCGACGAACGGGTCGAGCCGAACGTAGTTGCGGGCCCCCCACAGCCAGGTGTTGCCAGTGACCACGTCGTGCACAGAGAAGGCGTCGCCCCACTCCATGCCCAGGGCGGGGAGGTCGAGGTTGACCACTGTCTCGCGGGCCCCGTGCGGATCCAGGTTGACGACGACGATCACCGTGTCCGTCTGACCATCGGCATCGGCCTGCTTGCTGAAGGCCTGCTTGCTGAAGGCGAGCACGTCGTCGTTCTCGGTCCCGTGGAAGTGCAGGGTCCGCAGCTCCTGCAGTGCGGGGTGCGCGCGCCTGACCTCGTTGAGCATCGTGAGGTACGGCGCCAGGCTGCGCCCGGGCGCCTGGGCCGCCTCCCAGTCCCGGGGCCGCAGCTGGTACTTCTCCGAGTCGAGGTACTCCTCCGACCCCGGTCGCACGGCGACGTGCTCGAACAGCTCGAAGCCCGCGTACACGCCCCACGTCGGTGCCAGCATCGAGGCGAGCACCGCCCGGATCTTGAAGGCCGGCGGCCCGCCGTACTGCAGGAACGCGTGCAGGATGTCGGGGGTGTTCACGAAGAAGTTCGGACGCATGTAGGGCGCCGTCTCGGTCGACAGCTCGGTCAGGTAATCGACCAGCTCGCGCTTGCCGGTCCGCCAGGTGAAATAGCTGTACGACTGGTGGAAGCCCACCTTGGCGAGCTGGCGCATCATCGGCGGCCGGGTGAACGCCTCGGCCAGGAAGAGCACGTCGGGGTCGGTCGCGCGTACCTGCGCGAGCAGCCACTCCCAGAACGCCACCGGCTTGGTGTGCGGGTTGTCGACGCGGAAGATGCGCACGCCGTGCGCCATCCAGTGCCGCAGCACGCGCAAGGACTCCGCGTAGATGCCGGCCGGGTCGTTGTCGAAGTTGATCGGGTAGATGTCCTGGTACTTCTTGGGCGGGTTCTCGGCGTATGCGATCGATCCGTCCGCCCGGGTGGTGAACCACTCCGGGTGCTCGGTGACCCATGGGTGGTCTGGCGAGGCCTGCAGCGCGAAGTCCAGTGCCACCTCCAGGCCCAGCTCGCCGGCCCGGGCGACGAACGCGTCGAAGTCGGCGAGGGTGCCGAGCTCGGGGTGGACCGCGTCGTGCCCGCCCTGCGCGGACCCGACCGCCCACGGCACCCCCGGGTCGTACGGGCCGGGGTCGAGGCTGTTGTTCGCGCCCTTGCGGAAGGTGCGCCCGATCGGGCTGATCGGTGGGAGGTACACCACGTCGAAGCCCATCGCCGCCACCGCGGGCAGCCTCTCGGCCGCGGTCGCGAAGGTGCCGCTGACCGGCGGCTTGCGCCCGGTCGGGTCGACCACCGCGCCCTCTGAGCGTGGGAAGAGCTCGTACCAGGATCCGTACATGGCCCGGCGTCGTTCGACCCGCAGCGTGAGCAGGGGGGAGACCGTGACCATCCGGCGGACCGGGTAGCGGTCGAGCAGGGCGAGGACGTCCGGCGCCGTCGCGACGCTGAGCCGGGCGAGGTCGGGCCAGCTCCCGTCGCGCAGGGCCGCCGCGACGTCGGCCAGGCTCGAGCGCGGCGCGCCTTTGGGTGCGCGCGCCGCCGCCAGCTCGAACAGCCGTGCACCCTCCTCCAGGACGAGCTCGGTGTCGAGCCGGGCGGGAACCTTGATCTGGGCGTCGTGCAGCCAGGTCCCGAGCGGGTGGTCCCATGCCTCGACGGTGAAGGTCCAGTCGCCCTCGACCGTCGGAGTGACGTTGGCCTCCCACCGGTCGAAACCGGCCGAGACCAGCCGCATCGGGATCCAGTCGGCGTCGCGCTTCTTCGCCCCCCCGGCGGCTGACGGGGGGCGCAGCACGACGTTGGCGCCGACCGCGTCGTGCCCTTCGCGGAAGACCGTCGCGGAGATCGGGATCGTCTCGCCCACCGCAGCCTTGGCCGGGAAGCGCCCGCAGTCGACCATCGGCTGGACGTCGACGACCGGGATCCGGCCCGTCTGGCCTACCCATGGTTTCGGCGTTGCGGGACTCATCCGGCAGACGCTATCGGGCAAGGGGACTGCATGGCAGGGCGACCTCGCGGGACGTTTGCTGAAAATCCGGCTCCGCCTGCTGCAATGCGGGTGTCACCTTGCAGTAACACATCCCACTACCCTTGATCCTCATGCGTGCCATTCGACGGTTCACCGTGCGAACCGCCCTGCCCGAGTCCCTCGCCCCGCTCGGCGACCTCGCCATGAACCTTCGCTGGTCGTGGCACCCGCCGACCCGCGACCTGTTCGCGGCGG
>JANYIP010000181.1 GCA_025361995.1 Streptomycetales bacterium
CACTCCTTCGGGTCCTGGGTGTGCTCGTCCTTCCAGAACCTGTACCCCTCGGCGGCCCGGTCGATGATCAGCTCTGCGCCCATCCGGCGGCAGATGTCGGCCTTCTCCTCGCTGGAGACGACACAGATCGGCGTCGCGCCACCGCCGAGCGCGAGCTGCGTCGCGTACGAACCCAGACCCCCCGAAGCGCCCCAGATCAGCACGACGTCGCCCTGCTTCATGCCGGCCCCGTTGCGCGAGACCAGCTGCCGGTACGCGGTGGAGTTGACCAGCCCGGGGACGGCCGCCTCCTCCCAGGTCAGGTGCGCGGACTTGGGCAGCAGCTGGTTGGCCTTGACGAGCGCGAGCTGGGCCAGGCCACCGAAGTTGGTCTCGAAGCCCCAGATCCGCTGCTCGGGGTCGAGCATCGTGTCGTTGTGGCCGAATGGGCTCTCCAGCTCCACCGACAGGCAGTGCGCGACCACCTCGTCGCCGGGCTTCCACGCGTGCACCCCAGCGCCGGTACGCAGCACCACGCCGGACAGGTCCGAGCCCACCACGTGGTAGGGCAGGTCGTGCCGCTTGGCCAGCGGTGACGTCCGCCCGTACTTCTCGAGGAAGCCGAAAGTCGAGACAGGCTCGAAGATGGACGACCAGACGGTGTTGTAGTTGACCGAGCTGGCCATCACCGCGATCAGCGCCTCGCCGGGGCCGAGCTCCGGGGTCGGGACCTGGTCGACGTGCAGCGAGCGGCGGGGGTCCTTGTCGCGGGAGTCCATCCCGGCGAACATCAGCTCCTCGTCCTTGTGCACTGTCACGGCGGTGTAGGTCGAGGGCACGGCCAGCGCGCCGAACACCTCGGCCGGGGTGTCGCCGGCGAGGATCGCCGCCCGGATCTCGCCGATCTCGCTCGTCTCGGTCGTCTCACTCATGATGCCTCCACGTGCTGGACCAGCTCGACCAGGACCCCGCCGGCGTCCTTGGGGTGGATGAAGTTGATCAGCGAGCCGCCTGTCCCGACCCGCGCTGACTCGTACAGGAGGCGCAGCCCCTTGG
Source organism: Streptomycetales bacterium (assembly GCA_025361995.1). Lineage (GTDB taxonomy): Bacteria > Actinomycetota > Actinomycetes > Prado026 > Prado026 > JANYIP01. The sequence goes on from JANYIP010000181.1 coordinate 1,036, forward strand.
CCCGCAGCTCGCCGGACACCGCCTCGACGTCGTCCACCGTGTACGCCATCTGCTGGATGCCCGGGCCGCTGCGGTCGAGGAACTTGGCGATCGCCGAGTCGGGCCGCAACGGCGCCAGAAGCTGGACGTACGAGCCGGAGTCGCCGACCGCCATCATGGCCTCGCGCACTCCCTGGGCCTCGTTGACCTCGACGTGCGCGCAGGTCATCCCGAACGTGCTCTCGTAGAACGCGATCGCGACGTCGAGGTCGGGCACGGCGACGCCGACGTGGTCGATCCGGGTGAACATCTCGAGCCGCCTCCCTCGGACGTACCTGCCCACGCAGCCCGCGCGGGCGTGGGTATCGTTGCAGGACACCGTATGACCGACACCGTATGGCCCGATCTCCGGGCCCTGGCAGGAGGGTCTCCCGTGGCTGGGTCTGCTCGTTCAGATGCTGCTCAAACTGTGATCGTGGCCGGAGCTCGCACGCCGATGGGTCGTCTGCTCGGCTCGCTCAAGGACTTCAGCGGGGCTGACCTCGGGGGCTTCGCCATCAAGGCCGCCCTGCAGCGCGCCGGGGTCAGCCCCGAGCAGGTGGACTACGTGATCATGGGTCAGGTCCTGCAGGCCGGCGCCGGCCAGATCGCCGCCCGCCAGGCCGCGGTCAAGGCGGGCATCCCGATGACCGTCCCGGCCCTGACCATCAACAAGGTCTGCCTCTCCGGGCTGGACGCCATCGCGCTGGCCGACCAGCTGATCAGGGCCGGCGAGTTCGAGATCGTGGTGGCCGGCGGGATGGAGTCCATGACCCGCGCCCCGCACCTGCTCCCGAAGTCCCGCGAGGGGTTCAAGTACGGCGACACCACGCTGGTGGACGCCATGGCGTACGACGCGCTGTTCTGCGCCTTCGACCAGGTGGCCATGGGCATCTCGACGGAGCGGCACAACGGCGCCTACGAGCTCACCCGCGAGGACCAGGACGCCTTCGCGGCACGCTCGCACCAGCGCGCCGCACTGGCCCAGAAGAACGGCGTGCTCGA
>JANYIP010000193.1 GCA_025361995.1 Streptomycetales bacterium
AGGCTTCACAGGGATGGCGCCTGGCTACGACTTCCGGGCCTTGCAGAGTTCGCTCACCGTTCCCCACGAAACGATATTGGTAGATCCACTTGCGCTCGGCGACGGGCTTACCTGAGTTACAAGACTGTAACTTAGACGGCCGCGTGGCCCTAGGCAAGAGGTTCGCTCTCAGCGTCTCCTGGTGGTGCGAAGTTGGAGCCGGATCGTTGGCCTAAACGCTCGTACAGAGCCCGCCGAGGGACGCCAGCACGGACGAAGGCCGCCCACACCGTCGACCCGTGACATGAGAGCCGAGTGCCCAGCTTCTCCAGTGACCAGCCCTCCACATAGAGCCGGACGGCTTCAGCCACCTGGGCGTCGGACAGTCCCTGCCGACGAAGAGCCACACCGCGAATCCCGAGCCAACGAGCCACGGTCGACGGATGGATCTTGAACTGCGCCGCGAGATCCTTCATGTGGGATCCGGCCTCATAGGCCGCCACAAGCTCGTCCACCTGAACCGGCGTCAGCCTGGTCTGCGCCGCCGACCCGTTTGGCCTCGTCTGACGTTCTTGCAGGTCAGCGCCCTGCAGGCCGTCGAATAGGCTCCCCAGAGCCCTAAACTGCTCCCTGTAGACGGGGATCGACAGACGACCCCTCAGTTCCACCAAGTCCGTTGATCCACAAGTCGTGGGTGACCTACACCGCGGCAGCGGTACGTGCGGCGGTGACCAACTGGTTCGCGTGCCGCAGCACGAGCGGCGAGGTGAGATCTGCGTAGCTGAGGTCGACGTCGGTCAACACCGTGATCGTCGCGCTCTCGCCGGGGAACAGCGTCAGCAGCATGTCGTCCGCAACGGCGTCCGGTGCGGCCCGGTCCGCGAGGATTGCCAGGTCACGCAGCACCGAGCGGGCCACGACCTGGACGGCGTACCCGCCCGGGATCTGCGTGACGTCTGCATCGAGCTCTGCGTCGGGCAGCAGTCCCTCGACGTCCTCGACGTAGAAGTGGGTCCCGCGTCCGTGCCGGCTGTCGGCGGAGACGACGAGCGCGCCGAGCGGGCCGGCGACCAGTGCCAGCTCGCCCACGAGCGTGACGTGCACGGTCTCGCGAGGCGCCAGGTCGACGTCGACCCCGGCGGAGGTGAGGATCGAGCCGTCGGCGCTGCGAGCCACGACCTGGACTGTCTCGACCCAGCGGTCGCCGGAGTCGTTGACGACGCGCAGCTGCAGGGTGTCTCCGACCACCGAGAACGTCAGCAGCCGGTCGCGGTACGCAGCCTTGATCGCGTACCAGAGCGGCTTGCGGCGCCCGTCCCCGTCGATGGCTGCCCACGACGTCACCGGCCAGGTGTCGTTGGCCTGCCACACGATCGTGCCGGAGCAGAACGGCGACTGGCCGCGGAAGTGCTCGATCCCGAACCTCATGGCCCGGGCCTGGTTCAGCGAGGTGGCCCAGTGCCAGTCGGCGAAGTTCGTGGCGACCGGCAGGTGCGGAACCATCCCTCGGGAGAGCTTCTCGTCGCCCTCCTCGGCCTTCTGGTGCACCCGCATGCCGGGGGAGTCGTTGGTGAGCGGATCGTCGTGGATCGCCCTGGTCAACGTCGCCCACGACGGCGGCCCCTGGAACCCGAACTCCGAGACGAAGCGCGGCGAGTAGGTGGCGTAGTGGGTGTAGTCCTCCCTGTTCCAGACGTCCCAGATGTGCATCGATCCGTGCGCGGGATCGTTCGGGTGCACCCCCTTCGTGAAGCTGTACGGGGAGCCAGGAGAGTACGCACGGGTGCCGTCGAGCTCTGCGACGATGCCGGGGAAGATGTCCTCGTAGTAGCCCTCGCCCCAGGTGCGACCGGCCAGCGGTTCCTTCCAGCCCCAGTCCTCGAAACCCCAGATGTTCTCGTTGCCACCGTTCCAGAGCACCAGGCTCGCGTGCTGGCTCAGCCGGGTGACGTTCTCCCGTGCCTCCGCGACGACCTCCGCGCGCAGCGGCTCCTCCTCGGAGTAGGCGGCGCATGCCATCAGGAAGTCCTGCCAGACGAGCAGACCCAGCTCGTCGCAGACCGAGTAGAAGTCCCCCGACTCGTAGATCCCGCCGCCCCAGACGCGCAGGAGGTTGGCTCCTGACTCCAGCGACTTGCCGAGCAGCGACGCGTAGTCCGCCCGGGTCAGGTGCGCCGGGAAGCTGTCGCCTGGCAGCCAGTTCAGCCCCTTGGCGAAGACGGGCTGCCCGTTGATGACGAGAGTGAAGGGCGTGCCGTGCTCGTCGGGCGAGGTGTCGAGCTTCGCCGTCCGGAACCCGACCCGGCCGTGCCAGCTGTCGAGCGCACCCGAGTCGTCGACGAGGCTCGCCTCGACGTCGTAGAGGGCCTGCTCGCCGTACCCGTGCGGCCACCACAGATCCGCCCCGGGCGCCACGAGGTACGTCGACGCGGAGAGTTCCCCCGCGGGCACGACGGCCCTGGCCACCACACCGGCCACCGAGATCTCGATCTCGAGGGCCCCGGTCGCGCTCGCCCGCTCGATCTCGACGTGGCTGGTGAGTGTCGGCACACCGGCCTCGATACCGGTCAGCGGCCGGACGGAGGCGATCCGGGCCCCTTGCCACCCGTGCAGCGAAAGCGCGCGCCAGATCCCGGCTGTGACAAGGTCAGCACCCCAGTCCCACCCGAAGTTGCAGGCCATCTTCCGCAGCTCGGCGAAGGGATGCGCATTCACGTGCGGCCGTTTCCCGTTGTCCTGCCAGGACTTCTGGACGTACGGCATGGCGGCGGCGAAGGTGATGGACAGGCTGTTCGCCCCCTCGTGCACCAGCCCGCGCAGGTCGAAACGGTACGTGCGGTGCTGGTTTGCCGTCGTGCCGAGGAGATGGCCGTTGACCTCGATGGTCGCCAGGGTGTCGAGGCCGTCAGCGACGAGGTCGAGTCGCGCGCCGTCAGCGGGCAGCTCCGACGCCGAGAGCTCGAGCACCGTCTCGTACCGCCAGTCGACGAACCCGATCCACCCGACCTCGGCCTCGTTCAGGTCCAGGTAGGGGTCGGGGATCAGCCTGGCGTCGAGCAGGTCGACGTGCACGCAGCCCGGCACCGTCGCCGGCACGACGACGCCGACGAGCCCGTCGGGGACGTCTCCACCGACGGCGGTGACGGACCAGCCCTCGTGCAGTGTGCGCAGCATGTCTTTCTGCTCCTTGGTGTTTGGTGCGGTGCGCTTCGGTGCGGCGCTTCGGCGCGACTACTTGACCGCCCCGCTGGCGAAGCCGTTGTAGATGTACTTCTGGAGGAACAGGAAGAGGACGAGGATCGGCGCGATGATCAGGATCGCTGCCGCCGACAGCACGTTGTACTGGGTGCCGTAGGGGCCCTTGAAGGTGAACAGCGCCGTGGACACAACAGCGAGGTGCTGATCTCCGGACAGGTACAGGAACGGGGTGTAGAAGTCGTTGTAGATCGTCACGGCCTTGATGATCACCACGGTGGCGATGGCCGGCCGCATCAGCGGGAAGATGATCGTCCGGAAGATGCGGAAGTGGCCGGCACCCTCGAGCCGGGCCGCCTCGTCCAACGAGATCGGGATGCTCCGGATGAACTGCAGGAAGATGTAGATCGAGATGATGTCGGTGCCGAGGTAGAGGACGATGGGGGCGCCCCGGGTGCCGACCAGCCCGAAGGCCTTCACGATCTGGAACGTCGCCACCTGGGTGGTGATGGTGGGCACCAGGGTGGCCACCAGGAACGCGCCCAGCACCAGCCGCTTGCCCCTGAAGTCGAACCGGTCGATGGCGTACGCGGTCATCGAGCCGATGACGACTGTGAAGGCGATCGCGACCACCATGATGATGATCGTGTTCATGAACGCCAACGGCATGTGAGCCTGGGTGAATGCGGTCGCGTAGTTGCTGAAGTCCAGATGGCTCGGCGGGCTGAGCGGGCTGGTGGTGTTGGTCTCGGCGTTCGTCTTGAGCGACAGGAACAGGAAGACGATTAGCGGGACCGTCACGCACAGCGCCGCGAAGACCAGGCTCGCGTACTTGAGGGTCCGGGCAAGCAGCCGTCTGGTGGTCACGAGATGTCCACCTCTTTGTCGGGGACGACCAGCCGCTGGAGCCAGGTGACAGCCAGCACGATGAGCAGCAGCACGACGGCCAGGGCCGACGCCTGCCCGACTTCATGGAAGGTGAATGCGGTGTTGACCGTCTGGATCACGAAGGTGGCACTCCCGTTCGCGCCCAGCAGCATGATGTACGGCACCTCGAAGACCGCGAGCGAGCCGGAGATGGCCAGGATCACGCTGAGGCTGATGAGCGGCTTGATGCTCGGCGCGATGATGTAGCGGAACTGGTGCCAGCGGTTCGCCCCGTCGAGCTCGGCTGCTTCGTACCGCTCGCTCGGGATCGACTGGATGGCGCCCAGGAACAGCACGAAGTTCAGCCCTAGGTAGCGCCACACCGAGACGCTGGCCAGCGAGATGTTGACCAGATGTGGGTCGCCGAGCCAGAGGTGGTGCGCCAGGACCGTCCCGTTGGACGTGTACTGGTTGTCGTACCCGATGACCTTCAGCACCGAGTCCAGGGTGCCCCCGGGGGCGAAGAAGAAGTTGAAGATGAAGGCGATCGCGACCCCGTTGATGAGGTAGGGGAAGAAGATCAGACCCTTCCAGAAGTTCTTGAACTTGACCTTGAAGCTCAGGATCGTCGCGAAGTAGAGGGCGAGACAGATCTGGATCGCCGCGCCTCCGATGTAGTAGAGCGAGACCTTGAAGACGTCGAAGTACTGCGGGTTGGTGAAGATCTGCCCGTAGTTGTAGAGGCCGACGAGCGCAGGGTTCGGGGTCAGGCCATCCCAGTCGGTGATGCTGTAGTAGAAGAGATTCACGCACGGGATGTAGACGAAGGTCACGAGCAGGGCGAGCGGTACGGCCAGGTAGACCCACGGGGTCAGGCGCTGTGCTCGCCGAAACCGCGGCGTGCGGTTCCATGCGACGGTAGCTGCCATATCGCGACCTCTCGGTGTCGGCTGATGACCTCAGCTCGCCTGCGGATGCCGGTGCCGCCGACGAACTGTCTTCGTCGGCGGCACCCGCAGTCAAGAGGCCGCTACTAGTGGGTGTTCGCCCCCCCGTCGGTCTGCTTCCGCGCCTTGGCCCAGGCGCTATTCAAGCTGGCGAACTCGCTCGCTAGCGACTTGCCGCCGGCGCCTCTCGCATCATCGATGATCGCCTGCGGGAAGGTCTGCGACGAGATGCCGACCTTCGACACGTTGTCGATGTTGGAGACGTTGGTCGCCTTGCTCTGGTCGATCGTGATGATCTTCACGTCCGAGGCCTGGAAGGCGGCGAGCCCGGACGGGAACTGACCCGCCTTCAGCACCGGAAGACCGTTGTTGCCAGCAGCCATGCCCGCCTTGCCGACCAGGAACTCGACCCATGCCGCGGCCGCTGCTGGGGACGCGGTCTTGTTGCTGACGGCGATGTTGGTGTCAGGCCCAGCAACCGGGCACCAGGCGCCACCCACCTGGTAGGGGAAGGGGAAGATCGCGATCGACGGCGTGACGCCCGCGGTGGTTGCGGCCAGCTGCATCTGCGGCACGGCCCACGACCCGAGGAACATCGTGCTGATCTTCCCGGTGGCGAGCAGTGTCTTGGAGTTCTCCCAGTTGGTCGTGGTCGGGTCCTGCTCGCTCAGCTTGTCGTGCACGATGTTGTACTGGAGCGTGTAGATCGCATCCTGGTCGCTGCCGCCGGGCAGCGGGGAGAAGGGCGCATCGGTCGCCGCCAGCTGGTTGTTGGCGTCCGCGCTGCAGCTGACCGAGCCGGCGGCGCCGTTCCAGTTGGTGGGCCAGCCGTCCTTGTAGTTCGTGTAGTACGGCGTCACGCCCGGGTTGGCGGCCCCGACCTTCTTGAGGTCGGCGATGAACTCGTCCGGTGTCTTGGGCCAGTTCGCGCTCTGCGTGACGTCGATCCCGGCCTTGCTCCACAGGGCCGAGTTGACCACCATGCCGCTGACGTTGCCGAAGGTCGCCAAGCCGTACACCTTGCCCTGGTAGGCCGAGTTCGCCGTCCAGTTGTACGTCTGGGCCAGGTCGTCGACGGTGCCGTACGGAGCGAAGTAGGTGGGGAACGACGCGTTGGGCGTGCCTGGCACGATGTCCAGGACGTCGGGGTAGCTCCCGGAGGCCAGCTTGGTCGGGGTGTCGGCGTTGTAGTTGGTATCGCTGGTGATCGTGACCTTGACGTTCGGGTACACCTTGTTGAACTCGGCCACGTACTTGGCGTAGGTGCCGTCCTTGTCGAGGTCGGTGCGGTGCGACAGGTAGGTGATGCTGCCGGCGATGCTGGAGGCGCCTCCGCTCGAGGCCGAAGTGGACGGAGTCTTGCTGAACAGGCCGGCCGTCGGGGTCGTGGAGCTGCCTCCGCCCCCCGTGCAGGCCGTCAGCAGCAGGGCGCCGACCGCGGCAGGAGCGAGCCAAAAGGTCTTCATGCACCTCTCCGATCTTCGGAAACTTCGGGAAACTTCAGGAAGGCCGGTATGGGCCCCGACGTGAGTGGCTTAAGCGCTTCAGTTACAAACGACAGCGGGGCGAACGCTACGAACTTGTTGAGACCCGGTCAACGGGCAGACACCTGGTTGTTATGCAATCGATACATGAGTCTTACGAACGAGGTCGCTGCTAGGCTCCCGCTGCGCGGCACTCGCCACGGATTTGTCCAGGGACTTGATTAGCGCTACTGAAAGCCTTAAGTTATCGACCTGAGCGCGGTCCGCGCACAGGTTTCCGGGACACAAGGGAGTCGGCGGGTGACGAGGGACGAGCGCGCACCCAGGCGCCCCACCATCACCGACATCGCGCAGCGCGCTGGTGTGTCGATCAGTGCTGTCTCGTACGCCCTGAACGGCCAGCCTGGGGTCTCCGAGGGGACCCGGCAACGCATCGTCGCGATCGCTTCCGAGGTGGGCTGGCGGCCGAGCAACGCCGCCCGCGCCCTCTCCGGCTTCCGGGCCAACGCGGTGGGCCTCGTGATCACCCGGCCGGCCCGGACCCTGGGCGTCGAGCCGTTCTTCATGCAGCTGATCGCCGGCCTCGAGGGCGTACTGTCCGCCCACAATTCTGCGCTGCTGCTGCAGCTCGTCGAGGATCACGAGCAGGCGATCGAGGCCACCCGTACCTGGTGGGCCGAGCGTCGCGTCGACGGCGTCATCGTCACCGACCTGTGGACCGACGATGTCCGGCTGAAGGACATCACCGAGATGGGCGTCCCCGCCGTGCTGATCGGGAAGCCGTCGGACCCCACCTCGCTGGCGTCCGTGTGGAGCGACGACGCAACTCCGGTCCAGTCCGTCGTCGACTATCTCGTCGCGCTGGGCCACCGGCGGATCGCTCGCGTCGTCGGCCTGCCGGGCCTGGAGCACACCAGGCTCCGTACCGAGGCGTTCTTGAAGGCGGCCCGGGACCATGAGCTGACCGAGATCGACGTCGTGACCACCGACTACTCGATGGAGGAGGGCACCCGGGCCACCCGCTCCCTGCTGACCCGCAAGCGCAGGCCCACGGCGATCACGTACGACAACGACGTGATGGCCATCGCCGGGGTCGGCGTCGCGCTCGAGATCGGCCTGTCCGTCCCTGACGACGTGTCGATCGTGGCCGGGGAGGACTCGCAGCTCAACGTCCTGGTCCACCCCTCGCTCACCGCGCTGTCCCGCGACATCCCCAACTTCGGGGCGCACGCGGCTCGGGTGCTGCTGCGCCTGATCGAGACGAGCGACGCGAAGTCCTACCAGGACGCCACCGCCCACCTGATCGTGCGCGGCAGCACCAGCCGACCGAAACCCGGGTAGGTGTCGATGCACATCCATCCCGACCGCGCCTGGCTGGTGGCGCTGACTCCTGCCTGGACGGGCGAGCGCTTCGAGTCCGGTCGTCCACGGGTGGCCGACGCAGTGCTCGAGCGGCTGCGGACCGCGACCACCGAGCAGGCCTGGTCGGTCTTGCGCGCCCACGGCTACCACCGACAGTTCGCCGGCGGATGGCTCCAGACGCATCCCGGTCGACAGCTCGTCGGGCGCGCGGTGACGTCGAGCTTCCTGCCGCACCGCCCGGACTTCGACGCCGTCGTGGTCGAGCAGGGAGCGACGGAGGGCAACGCCGCTGGGGACCGGCAGAACACCTGGATCATCGAGGGGCTGGTCGAGGGCGACGTCATGGTCACGGACATCTTCGGCAAGGTCGAGGACGGCACCGTGATCGGCGACAACCTCGGCACGGCGATCGCCACGAGGACGCAGGCGGGCGCGGTCATCGACGGCGGGATCCGCGACATGGCCGGTCTCGTCCAGCTGCCGGGGGTGAACTACTTCTTCCGGGGCGCCCACCCGACGGCGATCGTCGACGTGACCCTGGCCGGGATCAACACGCCAATCCGGATCGACGGCGTCACGGTGCTCCCCGGTGATGTCGTGCTGGGGACCGACACCGGCGTCACCTTCATCCCGGCGCACCTCGCGCAGGAGGTGGCCGATGATGCCGAGGAGGTCGCCGTACGCGATGTGTTCGGCAAGCTGCGGCTGTCCGAGCGCGTCTACTCCAGCGCCGACATCGACGTCCCGGTCTGGGGAGCCGACATCGAGTCCGACTTCCAGGCATGGCGAGGAGACCGGGGCAGATGATCAAGATCGCGGAGGTCCTCCCGCCGCAGGCCGCCCACACGGCGCTGTGGAGCTTGATGCAGCAAGCCGGGGTCCAGCACGCCGTCGGCACCTTCTACGCGGACGACACCCTCTTCCCGGGGGAGAAGCCGTGGCACTATCTCCCGCTTCTCCGGCTGAAGGACCAGTACCGGCGTGCGGGTTTCGTGCTCGACGTCCTCGAGGCGCGACCCCCGCTGAACAGGGCCAAGCGCGGTCAGGACGGACGCGACGACGAGATCGCCGAGGTCGTCGTCCTGCTCGAGAGCATGGGGCGGCTCGGGATCAAGACCTGGTGCTACGAGTGGATGACCGACATGAACTGGTTGCGGACCGCCACCGCGATCCCGTCGCGCGGAGGCTCGTTCGTCAGCGGGTACGAACACGACAAGATGGAGCTGGCCGGCCCGACGGCAGAGGGCCCGGTCTCGGCGGAACTGCTCTGGGAGACCTTGGAGTACTTCCTGGGCAAGGTCCTCCCCGTCGCCGAGCGCGTCGGCGTCCAGCTGGCGATGCACCCGGACGATCCGCCGCTGTCGCCGATCCGGGGCATCGCGCGGATCATGAGCAGCCTGGAGAACTACCAGCGGCTGCTCGACCTCCATCCGAGCCCCATGAACGGGATCACGCTCTGCCAGGGCAACTTCGGGCTGATGACCGAAGACCTGCCGGCGGCGATCCGGCACTTCGGGAGGCAGGGCAAGGTCTTCTTCGTGCACTTCCGGGACGTCCAGGGCACCAAGACCAGCTTCCGGGAGACCTGGCACGACGCCGGCCCGACGGACCTGTACGAGTGCATGCGGGCGTACCGGGAGGTCGGTTTCGACGGCGTCCTGCGTCCGGACCACGTACCCACGCTGGACAGCGAGCCGAACGACCGACCGGGGTACGCCGTGCTCGGCCGGCTCTTCGCCGTCGGCTACATCCGCGGACTCCAGGAGGGCGCGTACCACGACGAGCTCGTGGCTGCTGCGGCCAGCGGGGCGAGCGTGGACCGGTGAGGATCGCGATCACGGGGGCCGGGGGCACGATGGGCGTCCCCTTGGTCCAGCACGTTCTGGCCGCCGGGCACAGTGTCGTCGCGATCGACCGCGTCTTCGTGCCGGGCCTGCCCCGACCACGACCCGAGCTAGCGGAGCACGTCCTCGACGTGGCGGACTACGGCGCACTGGTTTCGGCCCTGCACGGGTGCGAGGCTGTGATCCACACCGCCGCCTTCTTGAACCCGTGGGCGGCTCCCGAGCCGGCGGTGCACAACGCCAACGTCGTGGGGAGCTACAACGTCCTCGCCGCCGCCGAGGCGAACGGGATCAACCGGGTCTGCCTGTCCTCCAGCGTCAATGCGATCGGCGCCTTCTACTCACCGAGCCCCCGCTACGACTACTTCCCGGTGGACGAGGACCATCCCTGCTACGCGGAGGACTCGTACAGCCTCTCGAAGTGGGTCGGGGAGGAGCAGGCCCGAGCCTTCGCCAGGCGGGTGCCCGGCATGTCGATCATCTCGCTGCGCCTGCACCGGTTGGTCGACGAGGCACTGATGCGGGCGTGGAGGGAGCAGGCGGCGGCCCGGTCCGACCGCGAGCGCAAGGACCTGTGGGGGTACACGCCGATCCCGATGGCGGTCGAGGCGGCGCTGAACGCGGTGGTGCGTGACCTCGTCGGGGCCGAGGTCGTCTACGTCGTGGCTGACGACACCTGGAACCCGAGGGACTCCGACGAGCTGGCCAAGGACTTCTACCCGGACGTTCCGCTGCGTCAGCCGATGGACGGCCGCCGTTCGTTCTACGACTCCGCCAAGTACAAGAAGCTGCTCGCCTAGGCAGGACCGGTCCCGCCGGCGCCTCAGCTGCCGAAGCGTCGCCCGCTGACCTCGGTCAAGGTGATCAGGACGTACCGGTCAGGGGTGCTGTCGGTGACCCACCGGTCGAGCGGGACGGCGCGCATCCGGGTCAGGAGGTCGGGGTCGGTGACTTCGCTGCACACGCCGCGGACGAGCACGCTCCACCCTGCCGTGCCGTCCGCCTCGAACCCGTCCGCCTCGAACGCCACGAGAGCGTTGTGCGTCGCCGCCGCGAGCTTGGTGCCTCGCCCGGTGCGGAACAGCACGCTCCCGTCGAAGACGGCGAAGTTCACCGGCAGGATCACCGGGCGCTCGCTCATCGTCACGCCCAGCCGGCCGACGCTGCTCGCGTCGAGGAGGCGTACGCACTCGGGTCGGCTCAGGTCTCGCAACGACGTCGCAACGGCTGTGGTCATGGGTCGAGCCTGGCGGCGCCGAGCCGCGAGCACCTAGGGCCAAAGGTCCGCTGCCGTCCGCGCTTTCGCCAGCCGTGGCAGGCCCAGCAGGTCCTCCCAGGCGGCGCACGACGTCCAGCGCGGGTCAGGCCAGCAGCTCAGGCAGCCGCTCGACCGGGAAACCAGGGGAGCGGTGGCCGTCGCGACCGACCATGGTGCGCCCGGCGACGAGCACGTTGAGCACGGTCTCCTCCACGGCCTGGACGACCCCGGCGTACAGCGGGTCGATCGCTCCCCAGGGCACGAAGTCGAGGCGCCGCAACGGGACCGACCGCGCGACTGTGTCGCCGATGCCCGAGTCCAGCGCCCCGACGTTGGACGCCGAGAACGCCAGGAACAGATCACCGGAGAAGTGGCTGCCGGTCGTCCCGGTCCTGGCCAGCCCGAACGAGACCCGGCGGGCCAGCGCCTTGCACTGCCCGGGCAGCAGCGGCGCGTCGGTGGCGACGACGGTGATGCAGGAGCCCGCGCCGGGTGGGGCCAGCCACCCGGAGTCCTCGAGCGGGTTGTCGTCGAGGAGCGCTCGCCCGACCGGACGACCGGCGATGACGAGCTCGCGCCGGCTCCCGAAGTTGGCCTGCATGAGCACCCCGACCGTGTACGTCCGGCCACCCACGTCGACCAGCCGCGACGCCGTACCCGTCCCGCCCTTGAAGCCGTAGCAGCTCATCCCGGTACCGCCGCCGACGGAGCCCTCGACCAGTGGGCCGCCGGCCGCTGAGTCCAGCGCCGAGGCCACCTCGAACGAGCCGACGTGGTTCCCGCTCAGGTCGTTGAGGTAGCCGTCCCAGGTCTCGGCGACGACCGGCAGCAGCCACCCCTGCCCGAGCCCGGGGTGGCGCGCGAGCGCCCAGTCGATGATGCCGCGGTGCACCGGCCCGACCGCGTGGGTGTTCGTGATCGCGAGCGGCAGCGAGAGTCCGCCGACCTCGTCCAGCCACGCCGTACCGGTCATCTCGCCGTTGCCGTTGAGTGAGGACCACCCAGCCGGCACCGACTGGCCGACGCCGTCCCGGCCGAGCGGGAGGACGGTGGTCACGCCGGTCCGTACCGGCCCGGTCCCGACGACCAGCGGGCCGTCGCCGGACACGATCGTGCGGTAGCCGACCTCGACCCCGGGCACATCGGTGATGGCGTTCGAGGGCCCCGGTGTGCCGTCCAGGGTGATGCCGCAGCCACGGGCCCGCGGTGAGCCGTCCGGCGCGTGCGTCTGTGGGCTCTGCACAGGCGTCAGATCCAGCCGCGGAACCACAGGCGGTGCAGCCAGTCCGACTGGCTGAGCACGCTGCCGATCAGCACCGGCCAGATCCGCGCGGTGTTCGCGATCACCAGCAGCAGGTACCCGCCGGCGCTGGCCGCACCCCAGGTCCGCCGGGTCGGCGAGGAGTCGCGGGTGCCGATGACGGCGCCGATCGCGAAGGTCAGCCCCATCACCATGAACGGCGCGAAGGCCACCTCGTAGAAGGTGAAGATCGTGCGGTGGCTGTAGAGGATGACCCAGGGCAGCCAGCCGGCCGCGACCGAGCCGAGCACCGCGCCGGCCCGCCAGTCGCGGGCCCCGACCCAGCGCCAGATGATCCAGATCAGCGCCGCGGTGGCCGCCCACCAGAGCACCGGGGTGCCGAGCGAGGTCACTTCGCGGGTGCAGGACGCAGCCTCGCAACCCTGCTGGCCGGGCTTGAGCTGGATCGACCAGAAGGCGGTGGGACGTACCTGGATCAGCCAGCCGATCGCCTTGCCGGCGTATGGGTGCGGGGTGTCCAGGGTGGTGTGGAACCGCAGCATCTGGGCGTGGTAGTCGAGCAGCGCACGCACGTTGTCGGGCAGGAAGGTCGGCCCGCGCCGGCCGAGGTACCAGCTGCGCTTCTGGTGCGAGAACGTGAGCAGCCAGGGGAGCCAGGTCACGGCGTACACGACGAAGGTGACGGGGACGAGCGACAGGAAGCCGCCCCAAGCGTCACGACCCAGGGTCGCCAGGTACGGGCGGCGCACCCCGGCGGCCTTGCGCGCGCCCAGGTCCCACAGCACCGTCATCGCGCCGAAGGCGACCAGGAACCAGATGCCGCTCCACTTGGTGGCGCAGGCGAGGCCGATGAGCAGCCCGGCGAGCAGCCGCCAGGGCCGCAGTCCCATCTTCGGACCGAGGTCGAGCAGGTCTGACGGGTCGTGCTGGTCGGCCCAGTCGGCCATCCGGGCACGCATCCGGTCCCGGTCGATGATCAGCGAGCCGAAGGCGGCGAGGACGAAGAAGGCGAGCGTCCCGTCGAGCAGCGCGCTGCGCGAGAGCACGATCGAGAGGCCGTCGAGGGCGAGCAGGAGGCCCGCGATGCAGCCGAGCAGGGTCGAGCGGGTCATCCGGCGCACGATCCGGGCCAGCATCAGGACGGCGAGGGTGCCCAGGATCGCCGGGGCCACCCGCCAGCCGAACGGGGTCGCGCCGAAGACCCACTCTCCCGAGGCAATCACCCACTTGCCGATCGGCGGATGCACGATGTACGACGCCTGGCCGGTGAAGACGTGGGAGTTGCCGCTCAGGATGAGGTCGTTGGCGTTGCTGACGGTCTCCTGCTCGTAGCCGTACCGCATCAGCGAGAGGGCGTCCTTGGCGTAGTAGGTCTCGTCGAAGGAGAAGACGTGCGGCGAGCCCAGGCCCCAGAAGCGCAGGACCGCGGCGACCGCGGAGACGAGCAGCGGCCCGCCCCAGCTCCAGCGGCCGTCGTCGGGCATCGGGGGGGCCAGGCGCTCGCGCACCGGCGGGCGGTCGACGGTGCGACGGCGGCGGTGCCGGCCCGGCGACGCCACCAGCGCTGGCGCCTCCTCGGCCATGGCCAGGGTGTCGGTCACCGGCTCGTCGCTCTCACCCCGTCATCGTAAGGACACCGGGTGGCGAGCCGCGGGAGCCCGCGCCTGCGAGGATGCCCGGGTGATGGGCCAGCTCGTCCTCGCCGGGACGCCGATCGGCAACGCGGCCGACGCGCCGCCCCGGCTCGCCACCGAGCTGGGGACCGCGGACCTGGTCGCCGCCGAGGACACCCGGCGGCTGCGCCGGCTGACCACGGCGCTCGGCGCGTCGGTGGGCGGGCGGGTCCTGTCGTACCACGAGCACAACGAGGCTGCGCGTACCCCGGAGCTAGTCGAGGCGATGGTGGCCGGTGCCCGGGTCCTGCTGGTGACCGATGCGGGGATGCCGTCGGTGTCCGACCCCGGCTACCGGCTGGTGCGCGCTGCGATCGACGCCGGCGTGCCGGTCACGGCCGTACCCGGTCCGAGCGCGGTGCTGACGGCGCTGGCGCTGTCGGGGCTGCCGGTCGACCGGTTCTGCTTCGAGGGATTCCTGCCGCGCAAGGCCGGTGAGCGATCGGCCCGGCTGGCCGCAGTGGCGGACGACCCGCGCACGATGGTCTTCTTCGAGGCGCCGCACCGGCTGGCGGCGTCGCTGGCGGCCATGGCGCAGGCCTTCGGCGGTGCGCGCGACGCTTCGGTGTGCCGCGAGCTGACCAAGACGTACGAAGAGGTGCGGCGCGGGACGTTGGACGAGCTGCAGGCCTGGGCCGCGGCCGGCGTGCGGGGGGAGGTGACCGTCGTCGTGGCGGGTGCTCCGCCGCCGGGCAGCGGACCGGACGGACCGCCCACGGCGGCCGAGCTGGCAAGACTGGTCGGCGCGCGTGAGGCGGCCGGCGAGACTCGCAAGGAGGCCATCGCCGCGGTGGCACTGGCCGCGGGCCTGCCGAAACGCAGCGTCTTCGACGCCGTCGTCGCCGACAAACGCCCGCCCGCCTGAGGATCCGTCCGATCGAGGCCGCACACGTGTCAGATGCGTCGGCGAAACGGGCTCGCGCTGCTCGGTACCCTTGGCAGATGCCGGGCAAAACGTTCTATCTCACGACGCCGATCTACTACGTCAACGATGCGCCACACATCGGGCACGCGTACACGACGGTGGCCGGCGACGTCTTGACGAGGTGGCACCGCCAGCGCGGCGAGCGGGTCTGGTTCCTCACCGGCACGGACGAGCACGGCGAGAAGGTCCTGCGTAGCGCGGAGGCCAACGGCATGGCCCCGCAGGAGTGGTGCGACCGGCTCGTCGAGTCGGCCTGGAAGCCGGTGCTGCGCACCATCGACGCGGCCAACGACGACTTCATCCGCACCACCGAGCCGCGGCACACCACCCGGGTCCGTGCCTTCCTCCAAGGGCTGTACGACGCGGGCCAGATCTACGAGGACCTCTACGAGGGGCCGTACTGCGTGCACTGCGAGGAGTTCAAGCTCCCCGGCGACCTGAAGGACGGTGAGGGCGAGTACGCCGGGCAGCTGGTGTGCGCGATCCACGGCCGCCCGGTCGAGCAGCTCTCCGAGCGCAACTGGTTCTTCCCCCTCTCCAAGTACGCCGACCGGCTGCTGGCGCACTACGAGGAGCACCCGGAGGCGGTCGAGCCGGCCAGCGCGCGCAACGAGGTGCTGTCGTTCATCCGCGGCGGCCTGACGGACCTGTCGATCTCGCGCTCGTCCTTCGACTGGGGCATCCCGGTCCCGTGGGACCCGGCCCAGGTCGTGTACGTCTGGTTCGACGCGCTGCTCAACTACGCGACGGCGGTCGGCCTCGGCGACACCGAGGGGCCGGGCGTCGAGCAGTACGCCACGACCTTCCCGGCCGACGTGCACCTGGTGGGCAAGGACATCCTGCGCTTCCACGCGGTGATCTGGCCGGCGATGCTGATGGCCGCGGGACAGCCGTTGCCGCGCAAGGTGTTCGCGCACGGCTGGCTGCTCGTGGGCGGCGAGAAGATGAGCAAGTCCAAGCTGACCGGCATCGCGCCGGCGACGGTGGTGGACCACTTCGGCTCGGACGCCTTCCGCTACTACTTCTTGCGGGCGATCCAGTTCGGCTCGGACGGCTCCTTCTCCTGGGAGGACATGTCGGCGCGGTACACCGCCGAGCTCGCCAACGGCTTCGGCAACCTGGCGTCCCGGGTGGCGGCGATGGTGGTGCGCTACTTCGACGGCGAGCTGCCGGCGGCGACCGACCCCGGCCCGGCCGAGGACGTGGTCCGCGACTCCGCAGCGAGGGCCGTCGCGACCGCCGACGAGAAGATCGGCGCGCTCGACTTCTCCGGCGGCATCAACGCGGTGTGGGAGCTCGTCGACGTCCTCAACGGGTACCTCACCGAGCAGGCGCCGTGGCAGCTCGCCAAGAACGACGTCGACCGGGCCCGGCTGGCGACCGTGCTGTGGACCGCTGCCGAAGGGCTTCGGGTGCTCGCCGTCCTCCTCAACCCCGTGATGCCGAAAGCGTGCGCCGCGCTCTGGGACTCCCTCGGTGCGCAGCCCGTCCTCGGCGACCTCGCAGCCCAGCCGGTCGCGGACGCGAGCCGCTGGGGCCAGCTCCCCGCGGGCCTGACCGTGACCAAGGGCGCGGTGCTCTTCCCCCGGCTCGAGGACTAGCCCCGCCGTGGTCGAACGACCCACCCGGAAGGCGCAGCGCGACGGCGGCTACCCGCCGCCGCCACCACCGCTGACGAGCAGCGTCCTCGACAGCCACTGCCATCTCGACATGGCCACCGACGAGGTGTCGATGACCGTCGACGAGGCGCTGGCCGCCGCCCGCGCAGTCGGGGTGACCAAGCTCGTCCAGATCGGCTGCGACCTGCCGAGCGCCCGCTGGTCCGTCGACGTCGCCGACCGGTACGCCGACATCGTGGCCGGCGTCGCACTGCACCCCAACGAGGCTCCGCGCATCGCAGCCGTACACGGGACCAGAGGCCTCGAGGCGGCGTACGACGAGATCGACGCTCTCGCCGGGCATCCTCGGGTACGGGCGATCGGCGAGACAGGGCTTGACTTCTTCCGCACCGGGCCGGACGGCCGAGCCGTGCAGGAGGAGTCGTTCCGGCGGCACATCGCGCTGGCGAAGCGGCACGGCAAGGCACTCGTGATCCACGACCGCGACTCCCACGACGCGGTGCTGCGGGTGCTCGCCGAGGAGGGTGCGCCGGACCGGGTAGTCTTCCACTGCTTCAGTGGCGACGCGGCGATGGCCCGGGTCTGCGCGGAGCACGGCTGGGTGCTGTCCTTCGCCGGGACCGTGACGTTCAAGAACGCAGAGCCGCTGCGCGAGGCGCTGCGGATCACGCCGCTCGAGCTCGTGCTGGTCGAGACGGACGCGCCGTTCCTTACCCCGACGCCCTACCGCGGGCGGCCCAACGCCAGCTATCTGATCCCGCTGACGCTGCGCGCGATGGCCGAGGTCAGGGGGGTCGCCGAGGACACCCTCGCGGCCGCGGTCACTGCTGCCGGGGAGCGCATGTTCGGCGCGTTCTAGCCCCGGATTCCGCCGATCAGGTTGTGACAGCACGGCACGCTCCGTTAGCGTCCTTGAACGTCAAGCCGGAATTTCGGGGATCCGGGACCTGCGAGAGGTGGAGGCCGGGTGCGAGCACGCCCCACGGCCCTGGCCCTGCACGGCGTCGTGCTCGCCGCGCTCATCGCCGGACCGCTGGCGTACGTCATCGCCGATAAGGCCGTGACGCTCGACATCAACGGATCCACCCGGGTGGTCCGCACCTACTCATCGACCGTCGGGGGCGTCCTCTCCGAGCAGGGAGTGAAGGTCGGCGGGTACGACGAGGTCTCCCCACGGCAGCACGCGCAGGTCAGCGACGGCCTGCGGATCGCAGTCGTGAGCGCCCGACCCCTCACCCTCGAGATCGACGGAGTGACGCGGCAGGTCTGGACCACCGCGCAGACCGTGTCGGAGTTCTCCCGCGAGCTCGGCGGCCGCTTCAGTGCGGCGTACCTGTCGGTGTCCCGGTCGGCGCGGATCCCGCTGGGCGGCATGTCGCTGACGGTACGGATGCCCAAGTCGCTGACCGTGCACGCGATGGGGAAGACGACGCTGCTGGTATCGACCGACGCCACCTGGGGCGACGCGCTCGCTGGTGCCGGCTTCGTGCTGGGACCGCTCGACGTGCTGTCGGTGCCGGCCGAGTCGGCGCCGCAGGACGGCCAGTCGGTCGTCATCACCCGGGTCAGCCTCCGTGTCGTGCTGCGCCACGTGCTGATCCCCTTTGCCGTCCAACGCGTCCTGGACTCCACCCTCTACGTCGGCACCAGCCTGGTCCGGCGGCCCGGCTCGGC
>JANYIP010000249.1 GCA_025361995.1 Streptomycetales bacterium
ACCCCGACGTCGTCGTGGGTGCCCGCCGCAACTCCCCTCTCGTCGTCGGCGTCGGCGTCGGCGAGAACTTCCTCGGAAGCGACGTGTCGGCCTTCATCGCGCACACCCGGGAGGCCATCGAGCTCGGCCAGGACCAGGTCGTCGAGATCCGGCGCGACAGCATCGTGGTGACGACGTTCGACGGTGAGCCCGCCGATGTCACGCCGTACACGGTGGACTGGGACGCCTCGGCCGCCGAGAAGGGCGGCTACGACTACTTCATGCTCAAGGAGATCGCCGAGCAGCCCAAGGCAGTCGCCGACACCTTGCTCGGCCGGGTCGGCCCGGGGGGACGGCTCACCCTCGACGAGATGCGGATGTCAGACGAGCACCTGCGCGAGATCGACAAGATCATCATCATCGCCTGCGGCACGGCGTACCACGCGGGGCTGCTGGCGAAGTACTCGATCGAGCACTGGACCCGGATCCCGTGCGAGGTGGAGCTGGCGAGCGAGTTCCGCTACCGCGACCCGATCCTGACCCGGCGCACCCTGGTCATCGCGATCTCGCAGTCCGGCGAGACGATGGACACCCTGATGGCTGTCCGGCACGCCAAGGACCAGCAGGCCAAAGTGCTGGCGATCTGCAACGTCAACGGTTCGACGCTGCCGCGCGAGGCCGACGCTGTCGTCTACACGTACGCGGGGCCGGAGGTGGCCGTCGCCTCGACCAAGGCTTTCCTCACCATGGTGGTCGCGGTCCAGCTGGTCGCGCTCTACCTCGCCCAGGTACGCGGCAACAAGTGGGGCGACGAGATCGCGAGCCACCTGCGGGAGCTGGCCGCGATGCCGGACAAGGTTGACCGCGTGCTGGACACGGTGGAGCCGGTGCGGGCGCTGGCCCGGTCGATGGCGGACGCCAAGGTCGTGCTGTTCCTGGGCCGGCACGTCGGGTTCCCGGTCGCGCTCGAGGGCGCGCTCAAGCTCAAGGAGCTGGCGTACATGCACGCCGAGGGCTTCGCCGCCGGCGAGCTCAAGCACGGGCCGATCGCGCTCATCGAGGAAGGGCTGCCGGTCGTGGTGATCGTCCCGTCACCGCGCGGGCGCAGCGTCATCCACGACAAGATCGTGAGCAACATCCAGGAGATCCGCGCCCGCGGGGCCCGGACCATCGTCATCGCGGAGGAGGGCGACGAGGCTGTGGTCCCCTACGCCGACACGTTGATCCGCATCCCGGTCGCGCCGACCCTGCTCCAGCCGCTGCTGTCGACCATCCCGCTGCAGGTCTTCGCCTGCGAGATGGCTGCCGCCAAGGGCTACGACGTCGACCAGCCGCGCAACCTCGCCAAGTCCGTCACCGTCGAATAACCCCGAACGCCCACACCCCGAGATCGGGTCAGGGGGCGTAGTAGCCGGCGAGGTCGATCAGCAGCGGGGTCTTGCCGGCGGAGTTGAACAGGCCGATGTTCCCGGCCGAGTCCGTCCCGGTGATGGCCAGGTTGGGGACGGTCGTGCCCGGGGCCGCGTTGAGGCTGCTGGCCACCGGGAGGGTCCCCCCGAACGGGTATGCCGTCACGAAGGTGTTCCCGGTCGGCCCGACCGCGGTGAGGTTGTAGACGTACGCCAGGGCCGTGGCCGGGACCGTGATCATCCCCGAGCCGGTGGTGGCCGACCCGCGAAGGTCGATGGGGATCGTTGCGCCGACCCCGAGCGGGGCGGTCGACCCGACGTAGGTGCCGGTGCCGTTGCGGGTGTCCATCACCCGGGTGGGCTGCAGCGGGAAGTACGCCAGCCCGCCGGTGCCCCCGGTGCCGTAGTAGCCCACGACGTCGACGATCGTGCGCATGGACCCGAATGCGTTGCGGATGGTCACCCGGCCTGTGTCGCCGATCTGCACGGTGACCAGGTTGGCCCGGGTCGTGTGCGCGGACAGGTTGACGTTGCTGACAGTCGGCGGGGGCCCAACGACCGCCGGGGTCGGGTAGGCGCTCAGGTACGTGTTGGCCGTCGGGCTCGCGCCGGTGAGGTTGAGGACCACGGCGACAGGGGTGAAGCCAGGGTTGGCCGCTCCCAGGCCGGTGACCGTGACGTCGGTGGTGCCGCCGATGCCCAGGGTGGCGTCCTTCGCGCGCACCGGCGTGATCGGTGTGTAGAGGCTCGCACCACGGCCGTCCGAGAAGTAGCCGGAGACGTCGACGATGACCCCGGTGGTGCCGGCGTTGTTGCGGATCCGGATGAACCCGTCGGACGAGACGGGGACCTGGACCGCCACTGCGGCGATCTGGCCGGTGACCAGGTTGAGGTTGCTCACCAGCGGCACAGTGCCGGTGGACGGCTTCGGGTAGACCTGCAGGTACGTCGGCGCGGTCGGCGTCACCCCGGTGAGGTTGATCGTGACCGCGGTCGCGCCGACAGGGGCCGGGAACGACGGACCGCTCCCAGCGACCTGCACGTTCAGCACCGCACCCGGTCCGACCGGGGTCTTGGCCAGCACCCGGGTCGGTGCGACCGGGGTGTACGAAGAGGCGGACCCGATGGACGGTGAGTCCCCGCCGAAGGACACGCCGTCGTAGGCGTCGAGTCCGCCGGCGACCAGGGTCGCGCGACGGTGGCCGGCTGCGTCCGTGACGTACTCGACCGCGTTGGTGTTGTTGGCGCCGGTGGTGGTGAGTCGCTGCAGGGCGTCGTAGAAGATCTCGGTCCCGTCCGCCGACCACGAGCTGTAGAACGCGTTGGTCTGGCTGGCTGACGTCACGAGCAGCCCGGCCGCCGCGCTGTCGTCGACCTTGGCCACGCCGATCCCGTTGATGTAGAAGGTGGTGTTCCCGCTTCCGCCGGTGAACTTGACGTACGTGAAGGACACCTTGGTGCCGTCCGGCGACCACGACGGGTGCAACGGGGAGAAGGCGCTGAGCTCGGTGCTGGCGAGCACAGTGGAGCTGCTCCCGTTGGCATTCATGACGGCCAGGAAGTTGTCGCTGTTCTGGTCGGTCGGTGCGTACACGATCTTGTTGCCGTCGGGGGAGAAGACGCCGTCGTAGCCGGCCAGCCCGCCACCTGCGACCGCTGTCGAGCTGCCACCCGCGGCCGGGACGGTGAACAGGCTGCTGCTGACGAAGTTCCCGGCGACGTCGTCCGTCTCGAGGGTGTAGAGGACCGTCCCGCCGTCCGCGCTGAAGTTGGGCAACGTCAGGAACGTGTCGGTCGCAGCCGTTGCGAGCGTGGTGACGGACGCGGTGGCGACGTCGAGGACATCGACTTCGCCGCCGCTCGAGCAGGCCGGCCCGTAGTTGACGTAGGTGACCAGGGTCGAGTCCGGGGACAGCCGCGGGCTGATCGGGCAGATGCTGCTGGAGAGCGGGATCAGCGTGCTGATCACGCCGGTCAGCAGGTTCTTGCTCTGCAGGCCGATGGTGAGCCCGGTGTTGTTGTAGCGGGTGAACACCAGGGTCGGGGTCTTCAGCGCGGCGAGGAACGGCTTGGACTGGTGCGGGATGACGACCCGTGCCGTGCTGGTCGGCGCCGCTGCCCCCCGGTGCGCGCGACCCCGGACGAGGAGCGGGGAGTCCGCGGCGTGCAGCGCCTGCGCCCGCTGCTTCGCGCTGATGTGGACTGTCGGTGCGGCCGGAGCTGTCGCCCCAGCGGGGCTGGTCAGGGTCATCGAACCGGTGATCAGGACCAACGGCAGCAGACCCACGACAATGTGGCGGTTCATCAAAGCTCCCCCGTGACGACGAGTGGACCAAGCGGTCGAGAGTACCCCCAGCGGTGCGGTTTCAACCGCTTTGTGGAGAGATCGCGGCTGAACGGGGGTCGACCCTTCGGCGCGCCTAGGCTGGGGGCCGTGATCCTGGGTGTGGGCATCGACGTCGTCGACATTGCGCGCTTCGAGGCGATCCTGGCCCGCCGTCCGCGGCTGCTCGACCGGCTCTTCACCCCCGCGGAACGAGTGCTGGCGCCTGCATCGCTGGCCGCCCGGTTCGCGGCCAAAGAGGCGGTGGCCAAGGCGCTCGGTGCGCCGGCGGGGCTGGCCTGGCAGGATTGTGAAGTCATCTCGGCGGCGTCGGGACGCCCCTGGCTGGTGCTGCGCGGGACTGTCGCGGCCGCCGCTGCTGCCCAAGGCATCAGCAGCTGGCACCTCTCGCTCTCGCACGACGCCGGGATCGCCTCGGCCGTGGTGGTCGCCGAAGGCGAGGCCCACGGTGCGTAGCGCGTACGAGGTCGCCAGCGTCCGGGCCGCCGAGACAGCCTTGATGGCGACCCTTCGCGCCGGGACGCTGATGGGTCGGGCCGCGGATGGGCTCGCCCACATCTGCGCCGCGCTGCTCGGCCACACGTACGGGGCCCGGGTGGTGCTGCTCGTGGGCAGCGGCGACAACGGGGGTGACGCGCTGCTCGCGGGCGCCCGGCTGGCGCGGCGCGGGGTACGGGTCGACGCAGTGCTGCTCGGCGGGACGGCGCACGCCGACGGACTGGCCGCGCTGCACGCCGCTGGCGGCCGCTCACTCGCCCTGGACTCCGCAGCAGACTCCGTGGCAGAGGGTGCAGCAGCGGCCGCCGGCCTGGTCGCAGCCGCCGACCTCGTCGTCGACGGGATCGTGGGCATCGGCGGCCGGGGCGCGCTGCGGGAGCATGCCGCGCTGCTGGTCGAGCAGGTGGACGCCGCCGGCGCGTGGCGGGTCGCGGTCGATCTCCCGAGCGGGGTCGACGCCGACACCGGTCACGTCGCGGGTGCCGCCTTCACGGCCGACGTGACCGTGACCTTCGGCACGCTGAAACCCGGGTTGCTGGTGGCGCCGGGCCAGGCTCGCGCCGGCGTCGTTGAGCTCGTCGACATCGGGCTGGGTCCCTGGCTGGCGGGCGGCGCCGACGGGCCGGCGCTCGCGGTGGTCGAGACTGCTGACGTCGCTGCCGCGTGGCCGGTACCCGGTCCGGACGACGACAAGTACACCCGCGGGGTGCTCGGCGTGGTGGCCGGGTCGACGACGTACCCGGGGGCTGCGGTGCTCTGCGTCGGGGCCGCACTCAAGGCCGGCGTCGGGATGGTCCGCTACCTGGGGGACGCCAGCGAGCAGGTGCTGGCCCGCTGGCCCGAGGTCGTGGTCGGTGCCGGCCACGTTCAGGCCTGGGTGGTGGGTCCGGGGCTCGGGACCGGCCCCGAGGCCGCCGACCGCGTCGCCGCGTCGCTCGCCAGCGACGTCCCCGTCCTGGTGGACGCCGACGGGCTGACAGCCCTGGCGGCCCACCCCGAGTGGGTACGGGGGCGGTCGGCCCTGACGGTGCTCACCCCGCACGACCGCGAGTTCGAGCGCTTCGGGGTGCCGGTGGGCGAGGACCGGGTCGGGGCGGCTCGCCGTCTCGCCGCCGAGCTGGGCGTGACCGTCCTCCTCAAGGGGTCCACGACGATCGTGGCCCAGCCCGACGGCTCGGCCACGGTGAACCCGACGGGTACGGCGTGGCTGGCCACCGCGGGGACCGGCGACGTCCTGTCCGGAGTCACCGGGATGCTGCTCGCGGCCGGGCTGGGGCCGGCGGCTCCGGCCTGGGCCGCGTTCGTGCACGGTCTGGCCGGTCGCCTCGCCGCAGCCGCCGGACCGCCGAGCGCGCTGGACGTGGCATCGGCCGTGCCCACCGCTGTCGCCGCCGTGCGTGACAGGATCGATCGGTGAGCGTGCTACGGGCCCAGGCGACGATCGACCTCGCCGCAGTCCGGGCCAACGTGGCCGAGCTGGGATCGCGGACGTCCGCTGCGGTGATGGCCGTGGTCAAGGCCGATGCGTACGGGCACGGGTTGCTGCCGGTGGCCAGGGCCGCGGTCGAGGGCGGCGCGACCTGGCTCGGGACGGCGCTGCTGAGCGAAGGCCTGGCGCTGCGCGCGGCCGGGATCACCGAGCCGCGGGTGCTCTCGTGGTTGCTCGACCCGGCTGATGAGTGGGCGCGGGCGGTCGGGGCCGACATCGACGTCTCGGTCAGCGCGCCGTGGGCTCTGGCCGCCGCAGTCGCGGGGGCCTGCGAGGCGGGGCGGTCGGCTCGGGTCCACCTCAAGGTGGACTGCGGGCTGGGCCGCGCGGGCTGCATGCCGGACCGCTGGGAGGAGCTCGTCGCGGCGGCGCTGGCCGCACAGTCAGACGGCGCCGTGGCCGTGGTCGGCCTGTGGTCGCACCTGGCGTACGCGGACGACCCGCACCACCCGACGACCGACAGCCAGCTCGACGTGTTCCGGCAGGCAGTGAAGGTCGCCGAGGCCGCCGGCGTGACGCCCGAGGTCAGGCACCTGGCCAACTCTGCCGCTACGTTGACCAGACCGGACACCCACTTCGACCTGGTGCGCCCCGGGCTCGCCGTCTACGGCCTGTCGCCGGTGCCCGAGATCGCGACGCCAGCCGGCCTGGGTCTGCGCCCGGTGATGACGCTGGCCGCCCGGCTGGCCCTGGTCAAGCGCGTCCCGGCCGGCCAGGGGGTGTCGTACTTCCACCGCTACACGACCGAGCGCGAGACCACCCTCGCGCTGGTGCCGCTCGGCTATGCCGACGGGGTCCCGCGGCACGCGACGAACGCCGGACCGGTGCTGGCCGCGGGCAAGCGCCGCACAGTGGCCGGTGCCGTGTGCATGGACCAGTTCGTGCTCGACATCGGGGACGACGCTGCCGCCGCGGGTGACGAGGTGCTGCTCTTCGGGCCCGGCGACGATGGCGAGCCCGGTGCCCAGGACTGGGCGGTGGCCTGCGGGACCGTGTCGTACGAGATCGTCACGAGGATCGGTCCGCGGGTCCCGCGGGTCGTCCGGGACCTGCCCGTGAGGACGCCATGAGCCAGACGCCTCGGGCCGGCCTCCTGGGCGTCGGGCTCGGCGTCGGGCTCGGTGTGCTGGCTGCCGGCGCCGCGGTCGGGTCGGTGGTCGAGCGCCGTCTGCTCGGCCAGCCGCTGCGGAGCGCGCAGGCCCAGGCGCTCGGCTACGGCTCGGTGCACTCGCCGCCGCGGGTGGTCACCGCCGACGACGGGGTCGAGCTGTACGTCGAGGTGGACGAACCTCGCCCCGGGGCGGCGTACGGGGACCTGACGGTGATCTTCTGCCACGGGTATGCCCTGAACCTCGACTGCTGGCACCACCAACGACTCGCCGTGTCCGGGGCGGCCCGCTGCGTGTACTGGGACCAGCGCGGGCACGGTCGTTCGGGTCGTGGCCAGCCCGGGCCGGTGGACATCGACCTGCTGGGTACGGACCTGGCGGCGGTGCTGGCAGCGGTGGCGCCCACCGGCCCGGTCGTGCTCGTCGGCCACTCGATGGGCGGGATGACCCTGTTGGCGCTGGCCGACCAGGCGCCGGAGCTCTTCCGTGCCAGTGCCGAGGGTGGCCGGCGCGTGGTCGGGGTGGCACTGATGTCCACCAGCGCGGGCCGGCTGGCTGAGGTGACCCTGGGAGTCCCGGCTGCGGCCGCCCGGCTGTTGCACCGGGCGGCCCCGGGCGTGATGGCGGTGCTCGGGCGGGCGCCGAAGCTCGTGGAGATCGGCCGCCGGACCGGCAACGACCTGGAGTTCGCGCTGACCCGGCTGTACTCCTTCTCATCGGACGTGCCGCCGGCCGCGGTGGACTTCGTGGCCCAGATGAACTCGGGCACCCCGATCGAGGTGATCGCTGACTTCTTCGGCGCGTTCGACAACCACGACAAGTTCGCTGCGCTCCCGGTGCTAGCCGGCTTGCCGGTCCTGGTGATCGTGGGGGACTCCGACCTGCTCACTCCGGCCGAGCACAGCGAGGAGATCGTGGCGGCCGTACCGTCCGCGGTGCACGTGGTCCTGCCGGACTGCGGTCACATGCTGATGCTCGAGCACCCGGACGAGGTGAGCACCCAGCTGCGCGCGCTGCTGGACCGGGCGGTCGACGCCCACCGCGAGCAGGGCAGATGAGCTGGGGAGCGTTGGCCGCGGAGATCGAGCAGTGCACGGCCTGCCCCGAGCTGGCCGCGACCCGCCTGCGGGTCGTCCCCGGTGTGCGCCCCGCCGGCGCCCGGCTGCTCCTCGTGGGGGAGGCCCCGGGCGCGACCGAGGACGAGACGGGTGTGCCCTTCGCCGGTCGGGCCGGGCAGCTGCTCGACCGCGAGCTGGCCGAGGTCGGGCTCGACCGCTCGACCGTCGCCGTCGTCAACGTCCTGAAGTGCCGCCCTCCGTCGAACCGCCAGCCGGCCCGCGCCGAGGTCGCCCGCTGCCGGCCGTGGCTCGAGCGCCAGCTGCAGCTCGCCGACCCCGAGCTGGTGGTGACCCTCGGCGGGACCGCGGCCCAGTGGTTCTTGGGTACCGGCGTCCGGCTCGGCGCGTCCCGCGGCGTCGTCCACGAGGTCGGTGGGCGGCGCGTCGTCGTCACGTACCACCCCTCGGCCGCGCTGCGCTTCGGCCCGAAGGGTGCCCCGCTGGCGGCACTGCGCGAGGACCTCGCCTGGGTGGCAGGGCTGCTGGCGTGACCGTCCTGCTCGAGGTCGCGATCGGCGACGGTGCCGCGATGGTGGCGCTCGGCCACGATCTCGCCCACCGCCTGCGGGCCGGTGACCTG
This sequence comes from Streptomycetales bacterium, assembly GCA_025361995.1. GTDB lineage: Bacteria > Actinomycetota > Actinomycetes > Prado026 > Prado026 > JANYIP01. Next base: position 8,527 of record JANYIP010000249.1, read on the forward strand.
GTGGTCCTGTCCGGTGGCCTCGGTGCCGGCAAGACGACGCTGACCCAGGGGATCGGGGCGGGCCTTGGCGTGCGCGGCCCGATCACCTCGCCCACGTTCGTCATCTCGCGGGTGCACCCGTCGCTGGTCGGTGGCCCGGCGCTGGTGCACGTGGATGCGTACCGGCTGGGTGATGCCTTCGAGGTCGACGACCTCGACCTGGACGCCTCGCTCGACGAGTCGGTGACCGTGGTCGAGTGGGGGGAGGGCAAGGTCGAGGGGCTGTCCGACGACCGCCTCGAGGTGCACCTGGAACTGCTGGAAGGGGCCTCCGGCGAGATGCGCCAGGTGACCGTGGTCGGTGTCGGGCCGCGCTGGCTGGCCGTGGGCGGCCAATAGGCTGGGCTGGTGCTTCTGCTCGCGTTCGACACGTCGACACCCGCGATCACGGTCGCGCTCCACGACGGCTCAGGCGTGCTGGCCTCCTCGACCGTGGTCGACGCCCGGCGGCACGGCGAGTTGCTCGCCCCCGGGATCGAGGCTGTCCTCGCCGAGGTCGGACGCTCGCCGGCGGACCTGACCTCGATCGTGGTCGGAGTGGGTCCGGGTCCGTTCACCGGGCTGCGCGTCGGGGTCGTGACGGCACGCACACTGGGGGCTGTGCTGGGCATTGAGGTGTACGGGATCTGCTCGCTGGACGCCGTGGCCTGGGCGAGCGGTCTCGACGCGGCCTTCGCAGTCGTGACCGACGCTCGGCGGCGCGAGGTCTACTGGGCGACGTACTCGGACTTCCGCGTGCGCGACGGAGTGGCTGCGGTCGGCCGGCCGCAGGCGGTGGCTGGCGTCCTCGGCGACCGACCGGTGATCGGCCCGGGTGCGGGGGTGTACCCGTTCGTTGACGCTCGCACGACCGTGCTGTCGGCTGCGGCGTTGGCGGAGCTGGCGGCGTACCGGCTGACGACTGGCGGGGAGCTGCTGTCGCCGTCGCCGCTCTATCTGCGGCGCCCGGACGCGACCCCACCGGGAGAGCGCAAGCGGGTGCTCGCATGACGGCCGGCACCGAGGTCCGGCTGCGGCCGATGCGGTGGTGGGACATCCCCGACGCCGTCGAGATCGAGCAGGCGCTCTTCCCTGCCTCCCCCTGGACCGAGGCGGGCTTCTGGTCCGAGCTGGCCGGCGTACCCGCAACCCGCGACTACTTGGTCGCGCAGGACGGCACCGGACTGGTCGGCTATGCCGGGCTGCTCACGGTCGCCCACGAAGCCGACGTGCAGACCGTCGCTGTACGGGCTGACCGGCAGGGGCGCGGGCTCGGTGGTCGCCTGCTCGACGGGCTCCTCGCAGCTGCCCGCCGCCGCGACTCCTCACAGGTGCTCCTGGAGGTGGCCGCCGACAACACCGCGGCTCAAGCCCTCTACGCGGGCCGCGGCTTCGAGCGGATCTCGCTCCGGCGGGGGTACTACGGACCTGGCCTGGACGCCTTGGTGATGCGCCTGCGGCTCGGGGAGCGCGGGGTGGATGCCAGATGACCGCTGCCTCTGCTGACGGTCCACTCGTGCTGGGGATAGAGACGTCCTGCGACGAGACCGGCGTCGGCATCGTTCGCGGGACGACCTTGCTCGCCGACGCCGTCGCCTCCAGCGTGGCCGAGCACGAACGGTTCGGTGGCGTCGTCCCGGAGGTGGCGAGCCGGGCGCACCTCGAGGCGATGGTCCCGATGATCGAGCGGGCCTGCGCCGAGGCGGGCGTCCGGTTGGTCGACGTCGACGCCTTGGCGGTGACCGCCGGGCCGGGGCTCGCGGGGGCGCTGCTGGTCGGTGACGCTGCGGCAAAGGCGCTGGCGCTGGCGCTGGGCAAGCCGCTGTACGGCGTCAACCACCTGGCAGCGCACGTCGCTGTGGACCAGCTCGAGCACGGCTTGCTGCCGGAGCCGACCCTGGCCCTGCTCGTCAGCGGAGGTCACTCCTCGCTGCTCCTCGTACCCGACGTGACCTCCGACGTCCGCCAGCTCGGGCAGACGATGGACGACGCGGCGGGGGAGGCATTCGACAAGGTGGCCCGCGTGCTCGGGCTGGGCTTTCCCGGCGGCCCGTACGTCGACCGGGCCGCGCGCGAGGGGGACGCGGCGTCGATCGCGTTCCCGCGCGGGCTGACGGGCCCGCGGGACATGGCCGGCGAGCACCGTTTCGACTTCTCGTTCTCCGGACTCAAGAGCGCGGTCGCCCGGTGGGTCGAGCAGCGCGAGCGCGACGGCGAAACGGTGCCGGTCCCAGACGTGGCGGCGGCGTTCCAGGAGGCGGTCGTCGACGTCCTGACCCGCAAGGCGGTGCTCGCTGCGCAGGAGGCTGGCGTCGACCACCTCGTCCTCGGCGGCGGCGTCGCGGCGAACTCGCGGCTGCGGGTGCTGGCGCAGGAGCGGTGCGACGCGGCCGGGATCCGGCTGCGGGTGCCGCGGCCGGGGCTGTGCACGGACAACGGCGCGATGGTCGCCGCGCTGGGCGCAGAGCTGGTCCGGCGGGGACGTACCCCCTCGGCGCTGGACCACGCCGCTGACTCGTCCATGCCGGTGACCCAAGTGCTTGCCTAGCTGAGCGGGGTGGTGAGGAAGACGACGGGGGCGCCGGCGATCCGGGTGAGGATCAGCGTGCGGGTCGGGCCGTCGCCGTCCAGGCGTAGGCGGCGACGCAGCTCCTCGGGCTCCACCGCGGTCCCGCGCTTCTTCACCACCACGTCGCCGACCCCGCGTTCGCGCAGCATCGCCCGCAGCCGCTTGAGCTGGAACGGCATGACCTCCTCGACCGCGTACCGCTTGGTGTACGCCGAGGCCGCAGCCGAGTCGGTGCTGACGTAGGCGATGGTCGGGTCGAGCAGCCACCCCTCGAGCCCGGCCGCGACCTCCGCGACGAGGCCGGCCCGGATGACGGCTCCGTCGGGCTCGTGCAGGTAGCGCCCGGCCGCGGCGACCGGCGGCGGGCGCAGGGTCGGGTCGTCGACGACGGTCGCCACAGGATGTCCCCGCTCGCTGAGCAGGGTCGCCCGGCGGCCGGCCGGCCGGTTGCACAGCGGGCCGAACCACAGCCTCGCCTCCTTCACATCGCCATCCACTGACACCCACTCAGCCTCCGCGCCCGCAGGGACGAGCTCGTGGGGGATCCCTGGTGCCACCTTCACTCCGGTGGCCGCCACGGCTTCGGCCAGATCGACGACGAACGAGAACGGCGGCGAGTACCCCTGCGGGTCGAAGCGGCGCCGCCCGCCCGACGTACGTCGGGCCGGGTCCAGGAACGCCGCGTCGTACCCGGCCAGATCGGCGGTCGTGACATCCCCGACGTGTACGTCGACCATCCCGCCCAGGCCGAGCTCGTCCGCGTTGGCCCTGGCGACCGCTGCAGTGATCGGGTCGCTGTCCACGCCGACGACGCGCAGCCCCGCGCGGGCCAGGGCCAGCAGGTCACCGCCCACTCCGCAGCAGAGGTCGACGGCCAGAGCCGGG
>JANYIP010000287.1 GCA_025361995.1 Streptomycetales bacterium
GGGACGGGCCGCCTTCGACGAGGTAGCTCGCGAGGGTGAAGGGCGCTCCGGCGAAACCGATCAGCGGTGTCGAGCCGAGATCGGCGACGAGGGTACGCACGGACTCGTCGATGTCGGGGATGTCCTCGGCACTCAACGGGCGGATGCGATCGACGTCGGCGGCGGTGCGAAACGGCTCGGCGACGACGGGGCCGACGCCGGGTTTGATGTCGATGTCCAGACCGACGGCGGCCAGCGGGACCACGATGTCGCTGAAGAGGATCGCCGCGTCGACGCCGTACCGACGAACGGGCTGCAAGGTGATCTCGGTGACCAGGTCGGGGCGGAAGCATGACTCGAGCATCCCGACGCCCTCGCGGACCCGGCGGTACTCCGGCAGGGACCTCCCGGCCTGCCGCATGAACCAGACCGGCGTGTACGGGACGGGCTCGCGCCGGCAGGCCCGCAGGAAGACCGACCCGGCCAGCGGCTCAGGTGCAGCAGCGGCCGGGGTCATCTCCCGATCCTTCCACGCTTACCGCCGACTCACCCGCCGCCAGCGGCTCCATCACGCGCCGCCAGCGGCGATCATGACGACGCCGCCCAGCGCGGCCACTACGCCGACGTTCTGGATCCGGCGCATCCGCTCGCCGTGCACGAACCTGGCCAGCAGCACGGTGAGCACCGGGTAGAGGGAGCCCAGCACGGCGACCAGGCTCACCAGACCAGTCCGGCTGGCGAGGGCGAACATCCCGTTGGCAGCCGCGTCGCCGAAGCCGACGACCGCCAGCTGGGGCACGTCCTGCAGCACGAGCCCGCCGGAACGTCGCACGACCAGCAGGACGCCCACGGCCGCCGCCGCGCTCGCGCTGCGCTGACTGAGCAGGGTCATCGCCACGCTGTAGTGCGCACCACGGGCGATCATCCATAGGACGAGGCCGAAGCCGACAGCCGCACCGGCTGCCAGCACGAGCGACCGAGCACCCCCTCGGCTGCTTCCGTCTGCCGCGCCGCGCACCTCAGGTCCGCTCGCCAGCACCACCCCGGCCACCGCGAGCAGCACCCCGACGAGCTGGACCCAGGTCGGTCGGTCGCCCGTACCGAGCCCGATCACGACTGGGACGACCACCCCGGTCGCAGCGATCGGCGCGACCACGCCCATGGTCCCCGAGGCCAGCGCCTCGTAGAAGGCTGCCAGTGACACGGTGCCCACCAGACCGGCGCCGATGCCCCACGGCAGGTACCCGCGCGGGTCACCGGCCGAGCCGAGCACGAGCACGAGCGGGACGATCAGCAGCAGCGCGAACGCCTGGGACGCACCCACCACAGCGAAGGCCGCCCGGCGCTTGCTCAGGGTGCCGCCGAGGAAGTCGGCCCCTCCCCACAGGAAGCTGGAGGCGAGCGCGAGGAAGACCGTCATGGCCGTCCGAGCGTAGTAGCCGTCCCGGCGCACCCGGACACGCCGGGCGCCCACGCCGCTCCCGTCCGGGTGCCGCGCCCGCCCGTACTCTGCCCAGATGAGCATCAAGGGCGATCCCGACTCCGCACCGGAGCCGTTCCGGCGTGCGGTGGAGTCGCTGCGGTCGGTCCGGCTGCGCCCCGAAGTCACCCTCGAGGAGGCCGCCGCCCCCCAGCGGCTGGCCCCGTACGCGGTGGCCTTGACGGCTGACGTCCAGGCGCTCGCGGGCGATCTGGCGCTCGGGGGCGCTGACCTGGATGACAACAGCGAGCTGGCCACCGGCCGCTTCGTCCTCCTCTACGACCCGGCCGGTCACGAGACCTGGCACGGGTTCTTCCGGGTGGTCACCTTCGTCCGGGCACCGCTCGAGGCCGACCTGGCCAGCGACGCGCTCCTGCCGTCGGTGGGCTGGTCGTGGCTGGTCGAGGCACTCGAGGCCCGCGGAGTCGGGTACGTAGCCCCCAGCGGCACGGTGACGCGGGTGGTGTCGGAGCCGTTCGGGACGATGGCCGACCGGCCCGGGACCGCCGAGATCGAGATCCGGGCCTCCTGGACCGCCGCGGACTCCCGGCTCGCCCCGCACCTGGAGGCCTGGGCCGAGGTGCTGTGCACGGTCTCGGGGCTGCCGCCGATGGCCCCTGGCGTGGTCCAGATGGCCCGCCCGGGCGTGCGAAGGACACGCTGAACCCCGCTACAGGAGCGCACTGCTCGCGCCGATGACTCCCCTGTCAGGACAGGCAGGACAGTCCAGGGTGAGCAGGAGGACGGGTGAGCGCACTCGTCGAGCAGCGGGGCGTGCCGATGGGCGTGCGATCCCCGCGTTTCTCGGCACTCGTCGCGGTGAACGATGCCGCGCTGAGGCAAGACGTCGTCCGCGGCCTGGCCGCATTGGGCGCGTCCGATGTCCTCGAGGCCGCAAGCATCGCTGAAGCCCGTGCTCGTACTCGCAACGGTCCCGTGCGTGACCTGCTGATCGTCGAGATCGGCTTGCCCGACGGCTCCGGGGTCGCTCTGCTGGGCGAGCTGCGGGCCCTCGGCTGGCAGCGTGGCATCGTGCTGGCCGCCGATGGCGACCCGTTCTCGGTTCGTGCCGCGCTCGCCGCCGGCGTACGTGCCTTCGTGGTGAGCCAGGCGCCCGGTCGTACCGCAACACCGGCCGGTACGCCCCGCGGCAGCATCCGCGGCAGCCAGACCGGAGGCGTCGACGGCCTGTCCGGCCGCGAGATCGAGGTACTCGCCCTGGTCGCTTCCGGCCGGTCGAACCGCGACATCGGTGCGGAGCTCCACCTCTCCGCCCTCACCGTCAAGAGCCACCTCGCCCGGATCGCTCGCAAGATGGGCACCGGTGACCGCGCCGAGATGGTCGCCGTAGCCCTGCGCGCCGGCGTCATCAAGTAGCTCGCGTACCCCCGCCGACACCCCGCCTCCGGGGTTCTCGAGCGGCTTCGGCGTACGGTGATCACTGTGACCGACGCCGTTCCCGCGCCCGCTGACGACGTGGCGCCGGAGTCGACGGCGATCCCGCTGCTCGCCCCGCGCGACGGCGTCCCGGACGTGGTGGCCGGAGCCACGGCCCTGGCGGCCGCAGTGGCCGCCTTCGCCGCCGGTAACGGCCCCGTCGCCATCGATGCCGAACGAGCCTCCGGCTACCGCTACGGCCAGCGGGCGTACCTGGTCCAGCTGCGCCGGGCCGGGACGGGGAGCGCACTGGTCGACCCGGTCGGCTGCCCCGACCTGACGACCCTCGGTGATGCGCTCGCCGACGCCGAGTGGGTCCTGCACGCGGCGAACCAGGACCTGCCGTGCCTCGCGGAGATCGGCATGCGCGCCACCCGCGTGTTCGACACCGAGCTCGCCGGGCGGCTGGCCGGCTACCCCCGGGTCGGCCTCGGCCCGCTCGTGGAGGAGGTCCTGGGCTTCGCCCTCGAGAAGGGCCACGCGGCCGCGGACTGGTCCACTCGTCCGCTGCCCGAGCCCTGGCTGCGCTATGCAGCCCTCGACGTCGAGGTCCTCATCGAGCTGCGGGACGCCCTCGCGGACGTCCTGGCTGAGCAGGGCAAGCTCGAGTGGGCGTACGAGGAGTTCGCCGCCATCGCCGCGGCCCCGGCCGCCGAGCCGCGGGTGGACCCTTGGCGCCGGACCTCCGGCCTGCACCGGGTCCGGGGCCGGCGCCAGCTGGCCGTCGTCCGTTCGCTGTGGACCGCACGCGACGAGCATGCGCGGCGACGCGACGTCGCACCTGGCCGCGTGCTCCCCGACACGGCGCTCGTCGAGGCGGCCCTGGCCGAGCCCAAGACCGCGCAGCAGCTCGCCGCCGTCGCCCCGTTCAACGGACAGCGGACCCGGCGCCACCTGCCGTACTGGTGGGCCGCGGTCGAGCGGGCGTACACCGTGCCCAACGAGGACCTGCCAGCGCTGACCCTGCACAGCGACGCACCGCCGCCGGCCCGGGCGTGGCCGGACCGCGACCCGGCCGCCGCCGCCCGGCTCGCCACAGCGGCGACGGCAGCGCGGGCGGCGGCGAGCC
>JANYIP010000293.1 GCA_025361995.1 Streptomycetales bacterium
CCGGCATCCCGCGGCTCGGCTTCGAGACCGACCACCGCACCATCCCGGCCGAGGTCGGGTGGATCGGCCCAGCTGTGCATCTCGACAAGGGCTGCTACCGCGGGCAGGAGACGGTGGCCCGGGTGCACAACCTCGGCCGCCCGCCTCGCCGGCTCGTCCAGCTCCACCTGGACGGGTCCGATGCAGCCCTGCCGGCCCACGGCGACCCGGTCTTCGCGGCGGACGGCCGGACCGTCGGCTTCGTCGGTACTGCCGCCCGCCACCACGAGCTCGGCCCGATCGCCCTCGCCCTGGTCAAGCGGACCGTCGAGGACGGCGCGGCGCTGACCGTCGGTGACCCCGAGCGCCCCATCGCCGCCATCCCGAGCACCCCGCCCGCCCCGCCCGCCCCCGTCGATCTTGAGAGATGACCGGGCGACACGCCGGGGGGAACGGTCATTCCTCAAGATCGACACGGTCGACTCGGTCGACGGGTCCCCGTACGCGCCGCTGGGTCGGGCGCGGGCTGGCTGTCGCCGCACTCGTCGGCATCGCCGCGGCGGCCTGGCTGGGGTGGTCCGGGTGGCGGGCGCGCGACGAGCTGACGCAAGCACATCAGGCCACCGACCAGCTGCGCGCGGCGCTCGTCAGCGGCAACACCTCGGCGGCTCAACTCGCACTTGACCAGGCCACGACGCACGCCCAGAACGCCCGGTCGATGACCTCCGACATCGTGTGGCGGATCGCGGGCGCTGTCCCGTTCCTCGGGCGTACGCCGAGCGCTGTCACCGCCGCCGCTGCCGACGTCGACGACATCGCCCGCGACGTGCTTCCCGGGCTGGTCGATGTCGGCCGCGGGCTCAACCCGTCGCTGCTGGTGCGCGGCGGCGACCGGATCAACGTCGCGGCGCTTGCCGCCACCGCTCCCTCGATGCGTCGGGCCTCAGCGGGGCTGGAGCGCGCCCGCGCCACCCTGGACGCGATCTCGCTCGACGGCGTCATCGGCCCGGTCGCCGACGGCGTACGCATGATCCAGCACCAGCTCGAGGCCGTGGCCGGCGAGCTCGACGCGGCAGCCACCGCCACCCGGCTGCTGCCGCCCATGCTTGGTGCAACCGGCACCCGCCGCTACCTCGTGGTCTTCCAGAACAACGCCGAGTCCCGTGGCACAGGTGGCCTGGTCGGCGCCTTCGGGGTCGTCCAGGCCAGCAAGGGTCAGCTGTCGGTCGTACGGCTGGGGTCCGACACCGAGCTGATGTCGGCCGCCGCCCCCGTCGTCGACCTCGGCCCCGCGTACCGCCTGCTCTTCGGGGACAGCCCCGGCCTGTGGGTCAACACCAACCTGTCAGCGCACTTCCCGTCCGCCGCGATCCAGCAGCTCGAGCTCTGGCGCCGGCAGTACGGCGAGCGGCTCGACGGCGTGATCGCCATCGACCCGGTCGCGCTCGGCTATCTCCTCACCGCTGCCGGCCCGGCGACCCTGCCGGGTGGGGAGCAGGTCACCGGCAGCCGCGTCGCCGACCTGACCATGCGCGAGGTGTACGCCAGGTACGCCGCGCCGTCCCAGGTCACCGAGCGCAAGGCCTTCCTCCAGGTCGTGGCGAAGGCCGTGCTCACCCAGGTCCTGACCGGCGTGGGCAGCTCGCAGGCCGAGCTGCGCGCGCTCGGCCAGGCGGCCAGTGAGCGCCGCCTCCTCGTCTACAGCGCGCACGCCGACGAGGAGGCCGGGCTCGCTGCCACCGAGCTGGGTGGCGTCGTCGACGCTGCCCCCGGGCCGTACGCCGCCCTGGCCGTCGACAACGCCTCGGGCAGCAAGATCGACTACTACCTCGACCGACGACTGGCGTACCTCCTCGGCAGCTGTCCGGTCGCCGGGGCACTTCGCTCGTCCAGCATCACGGTGACCGTGCACGACGGGGCTCCAGCCACCGGCCTTCCTGCGTACGCGGCGTACAGGCTCGATCGTGGCCCGCTCAACACCCCGCAGGGTCGTGGCGGGGATGGTTCCGCGCGGGACACCCTGCTCGTGTACGCCGCCGTCGGCTCACGGCTCACCAGGGCCACGCTCGACGGCGTCACGGTGTCGGCCACGCCAGGGGTGGACGGGGCAAGCCCGGGCCGGCCCGTCTACGTCGTCTCGGTGGTGCTGGCTGCCGGTCAGACGAGAACTCTCGTGCTCCAGCTCCAGGAGCCGGTGGTCGACGTCGCCCCTCGCGGGTGGGTGCAGCCGCTCGTACGTCCCGGGTTGGTCTCGCTCCCTACGGTCGCGGCGACCTCCTGCCGATAGAGACAGGAGGTCTGTCGTCTAGGTAGGGAGAGTCCGATGCGGATCATCCGCTTCGTCGCCACTGTGGCCGGTGCCGGTCTGGTGCTGCTCGCAGGGTCCGCGACCGCCGCGTCCGCTACGCCCACGTACCCGCCCCCCGCGCCGGTGCTCACTGTCAGCGCTAACTCGATCGTCGCCGGCGGCCACGTCGGCATCACCGGCAGCGGGTTCCTGCCTGGCTCCAGTGCCAGCGTCACCTGGACGGGCTCGGGTGCGCTCGGGGTCGGTGGCAAGGCCTTCGGGACCGCGGCGGGCGTGCTCCGGATGGGCGCGAAGTCGTTGACGGCCAGCGCCGCCGGCATCGTCAGCTCGAGCATCACGCTGACCAGTGAGGGCGACCACACGATCACCCTTGCCGGCACGGCGGCCGACGGCACCCCCACCTCCCTCTCGACTGTCGTCACCGTCAGCGCGGCCACGGTCGCCGAATCCCTGCCGCACACCGGGGCACCGATCCTGCTCTACACCGGCGGCGGTCTCATGCTCGTGCTGCTCGGCCTCCTCGTGGTCATGGTGGTCCGCAAGCGCCGCCGCGAGTCGGCTGTTGCCGTCCCTGTCGCAGTGGCACCGCCGGTCCAGCAGCCCGTCGCCTACTGACCTTCCCGCCTGTCCCGCCCGCCTTCGCACGACGAGCTGCTCCCTCGCGTCATGATGGACCGATGAGCGCCCACCTGACCTTTCGAGCCGCGGTGCCGGCCGACTACGACGCGATGGTCGCCGTCGTCGACACGTGGTGGGGCCGACCGATCGCCGGTGCTCTGCAACGAGTCTTCCTCGACCACTTCTCCCGTACCAGCCTGGTCGCCGAGCGCAGCGTCGACGGTGAGCCGGTCCAGCTCGCCGGCTTCCTCGTCGGCTTCCCCTCAGCCGCCGATGCCGAGCAGGCGTACATCCACTTCGTGGGAGTGGATCCTGCGCTCCGCGGGTCAGGGCTGGGACGTGTGCTGTACAAGCAGTTCTTCGACCTGATGCGTTCGCAGGGGCGCACAGTGGTGCACGCGGTGACGTCGCCGGTGAACACCGGGTCCATCGCCTTCCACCAGGCGCTCGGGTTCAGCGCGGGCGAGCCGGTCGTCGACTACGACGGGCCGGGTGCCGACCGCGTGGTCTTCACCCGTTCGCTCAGCTAGCGGTGCGCGCGCCGGGCCATCCGGGTGTCCGGGAGAACGTCGCCCTGCGAGGTCACCGAGTTGATCCGAGGCCGGTCGGTACGGCTCTTGTAGCTGTAGCCGTACCCGTAGCCGTACGCGTAGGCGTCCGGACCCTTGGTGGGCGCCATGTTCATGACCGTGCCGAGCACCCGTGCGTCCACAGTGGACAGGGCGTTGGCGGTGCGCTCCAGCTGCTCGCGCTTCGTCTTGCCGTAGCGCACCACGATCACGGCGCCGTCGCAGATCCGCGACAGGACGGCCGCGTCAGTGACCGGGAGCAGCGGGGGCGCATCGATGATGATGACGTCGAAACGCTGCTGCAGCTGGCGGAGCAGCGCCACCATGTGCCCCGATCCGAGAAGCTCCGACGGGTTCGGCGGGATCGGGCCGGAGGCCAGAACAGCGAGCCCAGAGCGTCCCCAGGTCTGGAGCGCGTCGTCCAGGGTGGCCCGGCCGATGAGCACCGACGTCAGGCCCACGGAGCCCTCGACGCCCAGGTACTCCGCGATCTTCGGACGGCGCAGGTCGCTCTCCACGAGCGCGACCCGGATCCCTGCCTGCGCCAGTGTGATGGCGAGGTTGCACGCGGTGGTCGACTTGCCTTCTCCGGCGACAGCCGAGGTGATGACGACCGTGCGTGGCGGGTGGTCGATGTCGACGAACTGCAAGTTGGTACGCAGCGTGCGGAAGGACTCCGAGCGCTGCGAGGTCGGGTCGATCGCGGTGACCAGCGGCGACTTCTGCGCGTCGTGGTCGTACGCGATCATGCCCAGGGTGCCGGCACCGGTGATCTTCACCAGGTCCTCCACCCGCTTGATCGTGGTGTCGAGGGAGTCGCGTAGAACCGCGAGCCCGACGCCCAGCGCCAGCCCGAGCAGGAACCCGAGGCCGAGGTTCAGTTTCGTCCGCGGCGAGACAGGGAGCAGCGGCAAGTCAGCCTGCTTGACCACCGTCAGCTTGACCGGGGCAGGCCCACCTGAGACCGGGGTCTCGAGAATGCGCACCTGATCTGCAAACTCGGCGCTCACTGCGTTCGCGATATCCCGAGCCCGAGATGCGGATGGGTCGTCCACCGACACGTTGATCAGGACGGTGTCCAGCGGTGCTGTGGCGGAGACTTGCTTGGCGAGCTGGTCCGCCGAGACGCTGAGCCCGAGCTGGGCGATGACGGGCCCGAGGACGGCAGGGGTGTTGACGATCTGCGCGTAGGACTTCACTCGCTGCTGCGTGAAGAGGCCACCCTGGTTGGCGTCTGCCAGGCTGGTATCGGCCGACTGGGCCGAGACGAACAGCTGAGTCTGGGCTTCGTACACCGGCTTGGCGATAGCGCTTGCGCCGTAGGCCGCGCCAGTCGCCAGGAGAACGCAGGTCACGATCGTGAGCCACCGCTTGCGCAGCATGCGTCCGTAGTCGCGCAGATCCATCGCGTGTCTCCCGTTCAGTCGCGCAGGTCGGCCTCATGCTCGACGTACCACTCGTAGGTCGAGCGGACTCCTTCGTCGAGTGGTATCTCGGCCGACCAACCCGTTTCCTGGATACGTGAGACGTCGAGGAGTTTTCTGGGGGTGCCGTCGGGCTTGGCCGTGTCCCACTCGAGGGACCCCTCGAATCCGACGATTCCGGCCACCAGCTCGGCCAGGGCGCGGATGGACAGGTCAACGCCCACGCCAACGTTGATGGGCGAAGGGTCGTCGTACGCCTCGAGAAGAAAGAGACAAGCCCGAGCGAGGTCATCCACGTGCAAGAACTCACGCCTAGGGGTCCCTGATCCCCACAGCGTCACTGTCTCTGTTCCGCTGGTCCTGGCCTCGTGGAACCGGCGGATCATGGCCGGCAGGACGTGCGATCCGGCGAGATCGAAGTTGTCACCTGGGCCATAGAGGTTCGTTGGCATCGCGCTGATGAAGGACGCCTCGTGCTGTCGGCGCAGCGCCTGTACCTGAAGGACCCCCGCGATCTTGGCGATCGCGTACGCGTCGTTGGTGGGCTCCAGCAGACCGGTGAGGAGTGACGACTCCTTGATGGGTTGCTCGGCAAGGCGCGGGTAGATGCAGGATGAGCCGAGGAACAGCAGCCGCTCCACCCCGAACATGTACGCCGCGTCCAGTACGTTGACCTGGATGCGCAGATTGTCCGAGAGGAAGTCGGCCGGCTCGGTCGAGTTGGCAAGAATCCCGCCCACCCGAGCAGCGGCCAGCACGACATACTCAGGACGCTCCTCGTCGAAGAACGTGAAGACCGCGTCGCGCTCGCGCAGATCGAGCTCGCTGGACGTCCGGCCGAGCAGGCTGTCGAAGCCCTGGTCGTCCAGGTGCCGCCAGACTGCTGACCCGACCAGCCCTCGATGCCCAGCCACGTAGACGCGGCCGTCACGGGGGAGGGGCCCAAGGCCGCGTGACGTGGTCATTGGTTCGCAGAATAGTCGCGAACGATTGTCCCGCTGCTGTGCCGTGCCGTGACCGCGTGGGGTGCTGGTGAGTCGCTGATCGATGAGGTATGTCTCTGGTATGCGAATGCTCGACAAGCTCCTAGGGGTCAGCACGGACCGACGGAGCCGCTTTCACTCCCGACGGGGCAGGCTTCTGCCTGCTCGGGAGATCGTGCGCGCGCCCGAGCTCCTGGTGGGCAGGCTTCGCAGATCGTTCGCCGAGCCCGAACCATGGATGGCCAGCGGCGCGGTTGCCGAGCTGGATCGTCTCTTACGACCTCACATGACCCTGCTTGAACTCGGCTCCGGGACGTCGACGGTCTGGTACGCCAAGCGGACGAAGTCGACAACGAGCATCGAAGACCACGCGGAGTGGGCCGACCAGGTGACGGTGATGGTGATGGATCTGCCCAACGTCGATCTGCGCCGCGTCGCTTCGATGAGCGAGGGGTTGGACACACTCGCTGGTGATCAGTTCGACGTGGTCATCGTGGATCACACCGACACGCCCGAGCTGACGCGCGTCGATGCAATTCGGGCGCTGAAGGATCGCGTGGGCATCGTGGTTCTGGACGACAGTGACCGTGTTGCCTACCTGGAAGCGGACGCCGTGCTCGCCGGCTGGTCCCGCAAGCGCTTCGTGTCCCTGCGGGCTACGCCCTTCCAAGCCACGGAGACGACGATCTACCGCCGTCCAGCCGATGGCGAGACGGTTGTCGGGCCCGCTGTCTAGGGCACTGAGACGTTAGCCCGATTGGCTCAAGCACGAGCGTGGATCCGCCGAGGATGAGCGTGTGTCCAAGTCTGCGCTGATCACCGGCATCACCGGTCAGGACGGGTCGTATCTTGCTGAGCTGTTGCTCGCCAAAGGATACGAAGTACATGGCCTGATCCGCCGATCCTCATCGTTCAACACAGAGCGCATCGATCACGTGTACGAAGACCCGCAGCAGCCGCAGCGCCAGCTGACCCTGCACCATGGAGACCTGCACGACGGTGCGGGTCTCGTCTCCCTACTGACTCGAATCCAGCCCGACGAGGTCTACCACCTCGGCGCGCAGAGCCACGTCCGTGTCTCCTTCGACATGCCCGTCTACACGGGCGACGTCACCGGGCTCGGGACTGTCCAGCTGCTCGAGGCGATCCGGTGCATCGGGCTGGACACGAAGTTCTACCAGGCCTCGTCGTCGGAGATGTTCGGCGCCAGTTCGCCCCCGCAGAACGAGGACACGTACTTCCACCCCAGGTCGCCCTACGGAGTCGCCAAGGTCTACGGCTACTGGATCACACGCAACTACCGCGAGGCCTACGGGATGTTCGCGGTGAACGGAATCCTCTTCAACCACGAGTCACCGCGCCGGGGAGAGACGTTCGTGACCCGGAAGATCACACGCGCCGTCGCGCGGATCCAGGCGGGTCTGCAGGACAAGCTGTACCTGGGCAATCTCAACGCGGTTCGTGACTGGGGCTACGCACCCGAGTACGTCGAGGCGATGTGGCGGATGCTCCAGGTCGACGAGGCGACTGACTATGTTGTCGCCACGGGGACGGCTCACACGGTGGGCGACTTCGTCAAGCTCGCCTTCGTCCACGCGGGGCTGGAATGGGAGCGCCACGTGCAGTTCGACGAGCGCTATCTGCGACCCAGCGAGGTGGACTCACTCATTGGTGACGCCGCCAAGGCCAAGCACGTCCTTGGCTGGGAGGCCACGATACACACGCCCGAGCTGGCCCGACTCATGGTCGACGCGGACATTAGTTCGCTCGAGGACGAGCTTGCCGGCCGATCTGTGCGGCTGTAGGCAGAATCCGGATGCGTACCAGAGGGTTGGGCGCGAGGCCCGTGGTCAGGGAGCCAACGCGCAGGGTCGTCCTGGGTTTCGCAGACCAGGGTGTCTCGAGCCTGTCCAACCTCGCACTGGCTGCGCTCATAGCCCGCGCCGTCGCACCGGTGGAGTTCGGTGCGTTTGCCATTGCCTACGCCGTGTACGTGTTCGCCCTTGGTGCCTCGCTGAGCCTCAACAGCGAACTGTTCACCATGCGCTACTCGGGGACTTCCGAGGCGGAGCACGCACCCGGGAGTCGGACGGCGATGGGTGGCGCCATCATCGTCGGACTGGCCGCGGGGGCTGCAGTCGTTGCCGTTGGGCTCGTAGCGCGCCAGACACATTTCGGACCGATGCTGCTCGTCGTCGGGTTGTCCTTGCCGCTGCTGTTGCTGCAGGACGCGATCCGCAACCTGTTGATCGCCACCGGACGGCCAGCGCTGGCTCTCGCGGGCGACACCGGGTGGTTGTTGGCCTTCCTCGTCGTCGGTATGGCTTTTATGGGGCAGGACAAGTCCGCTACGCACCTTCTAGCTACGTGGGCGGCGTCGGGCGCCCTCTCGGCCGTGCTGCTCCTCCTCGTGGTGGGACAACGACCCATACTCCGAGACGTCATCCCGGCCTGGCGGCGCAACGCGGCCACTGTGCGCCCACTCTTCGCGGAGTTCTTGGTCGTGGAGGGGTCCTGGCAGCTGGCCACACTCTTGCTCCCGCTCCTTGTCGGCCTGGCAGCTCTGGCCGGGCTCAGGGCTGCCATGACGGTCTTCGGGCCGTTGAACGTCCTTTTCAATGCGGTTCGCAGCGTGTCTGTGCCAGAGCTGGTCCGAGCCCGCAAGCGAGGTAGCTCCGTGGTTCGCGGCTCGATGCTCGTGTCGTTGACCGTCGGAGGGCTGATGCTCTCGATCATCGGCGTGATCATGTTTGCCCCAAGAAGCTGGGGGGGTTCGATCTTCGGCGCGACCTGGCCGCTCGCCGCCGGTGTGCTACTTCCTGTGGCTGTTGCGCGTATGGCCGGAGGGCTAGGAACTGGGCCACTTGCCGGTCTGCGAGCGATGTCGGCAACCCGAGCCAGTTTTCGTGCGCGATCCTCGGGCGCAGTAGTCGGACTCATCCTGACGCTTCTCGGCGGGCTGTTCGGCGGTGTGTGGTGGGCCGCCTGGGGGATGGCAACAGGCGCGGTCTTGACGATCCTCCTTCTGTGGCATCAACTCATCCGCGAAGCCCGCCGTGTTGGCGCCGTTCCACAGCCGGAGTTGGCCCGGGAAGCCAGTCAGCGTCCTTCGGTCCTGTGGATCACCAACATCCCAGTGCCCTATCGTGTGCCCGTCTGGCGGCGTCTCACCGCGTACACGGACCTCCACGTCTGCTTCCAAGCCCACTCGGAGCCCAATCGGGGCTGGGACCTCAGCGACGACCTTCAAGGCATCAGCCACACATTCTCACGCGCGTTGCGCCTGCCGGGCGCGTCTACGCCCCTCTACCTCCCGAGCCGCCGTGTCGCGGAGGCGCTTCGATCGCGTCAGTGGGACCTCGTCGTGATTGACGGATGGGAGTCACCCGCCTACTGGCAGGCACGAGTTCTTGCACGTCGCGGGGGTGTGCCGGTCCTGGCGATGTACCGGAGCACGCTGCAGACGCGCCGCTTCGTACGCGGGCCGATCGCCATGCTCCGCAGATGGTTCCTCCGGTCGTGCTTGGCTGTAGTGACCGCAGGCGAGGCATCGCTCGCCGCTGTCCGTGCGGACGGTGTCGCGTCCGAGCGAGTGTTCAGCGTGTTCAACCCGGTCGATGTCGACCGGATCTCGGCAGAGGCGACAGCGGCCCGGGCGACAGGTCGGCCAAGGCGCGGGCACCACTACCTGGTGGTCGGTCAACTCATCGGCCGAAAGAACGTCGAGAGCATCCTCACGGCCTTCGCGGCAGCGGCGGAGGGGGATGACAGTCTCAGTCTGGCTGGGGTTGGTCCGCTCGAGTCCGATCTTCGATGTCAGGTGCGGCGGCTGGGTCTCGAGGGCCGCGTGACCTTCCTTGGATCAGTCGCGCCCAGTGAGATGGGTGGCCTCTACGGCCGATCTAGCACGCTGGTCCTAGCGTCTACCGAAGAGGTCTGGGGGCTTGTCGTCAACGAGGCACTCGCAGCCGGCATTCATGCGGTCGTGAGTGAGGCGGCCGGAGTCGCTGAGTCCGTACGTGCCATGCCAGGCGTCTTCGTCAGCGTTCCTACCAGCAGTGCTCTCGAAGCGGCTCTGCGCGCGAGCAGAGCAGCGTGGACCGGCCCGATTCACGACCCCCAGATCTTGGCCCACGGCCCCGCCGCGCTCACCGATGTCATCCTGGGAACCGTTGCCGGCGAGCTGCAGGGCGCTAGCCATGGCTGACCCCCGCGGTCGCAGCCTTCGCGCGTTCACTGGCGTCGGCTACGACAAGCAACGGGGCCGCGGGTGGCAGGTGGCCTGGTTCGTGACGCAGCGCCTGCTCTTCGCGAAGTGGTTCCTTCCCGCCCGACTTCGCCCACCACTGTTGCGCATGTTCGGTGCGACGATCGGTCAACGCGTCTATATCCGCCACGGTGTACGTGTCCACTGGCCCTGGAAGCTCGTTGCAGCCGACGACGTCTGGATAGGCGAGGGCGTCTGGCTGCTCAATCTCGAGCCGATCTCGATCGGCCACGACGTGTGCATCTCCCAGGAGGCGCTGCTGTGCACGGGGAGTCACGACCTGCGCTCGCCCACGTTTGAGTTCGACAACGCTCCGATCGATATCGAGCCGGAGGCATGGGTGGGGGCGCGGGCGATCGTGCTACGTGGCGTCACCGTAGGGCGCGGTTCGGTGGTGGGTGCGGGCGCGGTTGTGAGTCGCAACGTCGCTCCCTGGCAGACCTTGGCTGGGGCTCCTCGGTGAAGGTGACCCACGTTCTCACCCTGGTCAGCTCGACCGGGGAGTATGGCGGGCCGCAGGCTGTTGCGGACAATCTCGCTGGCGCACTCACTGCGCTAGGTCACCAAGTGGAGGTGATCGCAGGCAGACGCACCCTCGATGTGAGCGCCTCAGCTGCGATGACCTCGCGAGTCATCGCCGTGCCGGTCCGGCGGTTGATGCCTCGCGGCGGGGTCAGTGAGCTGTTCGGGTGGCGGATGCTCACGCAGATCGTCGGTGCGGTTCGTCGTGCCGACGTGGTCCACATCCACTTCGCCAGGGATGCTGTGCCCGTGGTTGCCGCAGTCGTAGCGCTAGTCGTGCGCCGGCCGTACGTGGTACAGACGCATGGGATGGTGCAACCCGATCGAAGGCCGGGTGTCCGTTTTGGAGATCGTTTTGTGTTCGCGCCGCTGCTACGGCGGGCATCCGAGCGGCTCGTCCTCACGGAAACCGAGCGAGCGAGCATTCAGGCCG
The DNA here is from genome assembly GCA_025361995.1 of Streptomycetales bacterium. Taxonomy (GTDB): domain Bacteria; phylum Actinomycetota; class Actinomycetes; order Prado026; family Prado026; genus JANYIP01. The sequence continues at coordinate 11,104 of JANYIP010000293.1, forward strand.
TTGCGGGGCGTGAGTGCTCGGCTGTCGTGCTGCCCAACGGGAACCGCCGGGCCGTTGATGAAGTCGAAGGCGAGCACGCACGCGAGGCTCTCTTCCTTGCAAGGATCCACCCGCGGAAGCGCGTGATGGATTTCGCGCGCGCCGCGGTTCTGTCTGGGGAGTCGGGGATCCGCTTCCGCGTCGTGGGACCTGATGGCGGCCAGCTGGCTGAGCTCCTCCAGTTCATGCAGGATGACTCGTCCGGGAGCCTTGTATATGAAGGCGCGCTTGCGCCAAGAGCCGTTCGGGCGCGCCTGATTCGTTCGGGAGTATTTGTCCTGCCGAGCGAAGCAGAGCCGTTCCCGATGGCGGTCGTCGAGGCACTGCAAGCAGGGTTGCCCTGTGTGGTCACCGAGTCGTGTGCCATCGCTCCGATGCTCTCGCAGAGCGGCGCGGCTCTCGTTGTCCCTGACGGAAGGCCCGATCTCCTGGCGGGGGCAGTCCGGCAGATCCTGGACGCTCCCGGTGTTTGGCAGAACATGAGACAGGCAGCGTTGCGGCTCTCAGAGGAAGAATTGAACTTAGAGCGAATCTGCGTCGAACTCGCGGAAATCTACGGAACCGCTGTCGCCAGCACGCCCTGAGTCGCCACCATCGGTCAAGCCGGGACGAGTTCACGATCGGGCGTCGAGGACTCGTGTACTCGGGAGCCACGATGGATCAAGCGGACGATGGCGACGGCAATTCCGATTGCAGCGAGATAGTAGAGGAGCCTCGAGCTGGAGCGAAGGTTGTACTGCGTGACAGTGACACAGATCAACAGGGTCGTGCCGGTCAACGCCATCCCCATGACCGACACCATTGCCGCCGTTCCGGCGCTCCTCAGTCTCCACAGCCAAGCGAGGAGCAGCCCGGTGATCAGGAAGAATCCGAACACGGCGACCACGCCGAAGTGCCCCAGCTCGCCGATTGCGTTGTAGGGCGTGTAGTCGTTCAGACGAAGGTAGGGGGCCACCGAGTACCAGTCGGTCATGCCACCCGGTAGCGGGTTCACAGAGACCTTGAGCGTCTCCTCGGTCACGCCGCCACCGACGTTGGCGACGAAGTACGTGAGGGGATATCCGAACATAACATTCGACAGGGCTGCCGATGAAGACTGAGCACCGATCGAGATTGGATCACTCAGGAGCGCCGTTGCGTAGCCGTAGAGCCCATGCTCGGACAGCCCGCGGAGTGCCAGCGGAAGGCTCAGAGTAAAGAATGATGCGACGGCTGCGCTCGTGAGGGCCAGCGTCGTGCGGAACCAGCCGCGGTGAATCGGTGACAGCACATAGGCCGCCGCGACAAGTGTCGGTACCAGAGCGAGGAGTCGCGTTCCAAGAGCGAACAGGACGATGGTGTAGGCCACGAGGCCCACGGTTCCAAGAGCTCGGCGCCCGAGCGAGTTGTCGCTGAGCGCCAGCACAGTGACCGCCAGCACGCCGACGGGGACCAACGCCTTGCCGAGTGAGAATGCACCTCCGGCGGTGCCGACAAGATAGTACTGGCGTAGCCAGAGATCGCCGGGACCAACGGAGTAGACGATGAGGGCGAGTGGAACCAGGCCACCTGCGACGAGGCCGGACAAAGGCACTCGTGAGGTCACGCGGGAGAGATCAAGAACCTCGACGGCTACCTTGATCGGTCGTACGACCATGGAGCCGAGAGCAATTCCGACACCGGCGGTCAGGAATAGGGGGAGAGTCTGATCTGCCTGTGCGTTGGACATGTCAAGGACCGCTGAGACACCGCCCCGGGTCGCGCTGAGTGAAGGGCTGAGAAGGTAGCCCAGCAAGCCATATCCCCAGAAGAAGGTCACGCCGACCGATGGAGCGCTGAGGTAGTCGTAGCCGCGGCCGGACATCGCGCGGAGCACCAGGGCTCCGGACAGCGCGATGAGCGCCGCGACTCCCAGTCGTGGGCTGACGAGGGCGGCCATAAGTCCAACGGCAAGGGCTAGTGAACACCCTCCGAGACCGAGTGTTCGGTTGATGACAGCCTCCCTTGCGAGCTTGGCATCGCGAGCGGGCCGACAGGAACGGTGTCTGGTGGGAGGTCGAGCAGGTCACGCACAAACTCGCGCAGCTTGGGCATGGCGCTGCTGAGTCCTAGATGAGTTGTCGCGTAGATCCGGCCTTCTGCTCCGAGATCCTGGCGAAGTCCCGGGTCGCCCTGCAGCCGGAGGATACCGGCCGCAAGTTCGTCCGGGTCTCCGGGAAGGACGCAGATCCCGCCACCGCTGCGGGCAATCTCTTTGCGCGTCATGCCCTCGCTTGGCACAGCCCCAAGCACGGGGCGCCCGGAGGTGAGGTATGACGTGAGCTTGCTCGGCAACGACATGTCCATGCATGTCGAGCGTTCGTTCACGAGCAGGACGTCAGCGCCGGCGAGCGCAATCGGGTAGAGGTGCATATCAACGGGGTCGAGGAACGTTACGTTCGGAAGGCCGTTTGCCTCGACCTCGAACGCATGCCGCTGGGATCCGTCACCGAGAAATATCACACGGACGTCCGTGCTGCCCTGATCTTGGAGCGCCCGGGCGGCCCGCACAACGTTGCTGAGGTCTTGCTTGAGACCCATGTTTCCCGTGTGCAGGGCCACAAACTCCCGGCCGTCCCAGCCCAGCTGGATGCGTGCGTCCAGTCGGGTGGCGGTCGTGGTCGAGATGTGGCTGTAGTTCGGAGTGACGCTCACACGTCGGCTTGCGACTCCGTGCGCGACGAGCACTTCTTTGAAGGCGGTACTGATCACAGCCACCCGATCGGCGTCCTTCAGTGCCGAGACCTCGGCTCGGCCGACTGCCCCCGCGACTCGGCCGCCACCCGGAATCCCCGACTGGTCGGCCGCTCTGCCCATGAGGTCCTGGACGATCGCGCCAAAAGGCACACGATTCCGTCGAGCCAGCGTCGCCCCGGTGCGCAGCGCCGAGAGGGTGGGACTCACCGCGATCACTGCGTCGGGCCGAAGGGAACGCGAAGCGAGACTGCTCGAGAGCAGGAACGTTGCCTCATAAAGCCCGCGACGAGCAGCACTTTGGCGCGACGGTACGTGGTGACCGCACCGCACGACGGAGACCCCGTTCAGCTCCTCCTCGACCCGAAGGCGACCGCGATAGACGGGATCCACCGTCCAGGCAGGGTAGTGAGGCATCCCTGCGAGAACGGTGACTTGTGCCCCTTCGTGCGCCAGGTATTCGCACAGTCCCGTGGTGTATGGGGCGATCCCCGTCGTCTCTGGTGCGTAGTTGATGCCCACGACGACGATGTGCTTGCCCGAGAACATCAGGTCGGCACGTCCTGCCCTGCGGCGCGAAGCGCGCTCGGACGGAGTGGTGGTCACGCGCTTCCATCGACCGATGAGCCGTTCAGGTGAAGGAAAACCTCTGCGGCCGTTGGTCCGTACAGGTGAAGGCGGGGACGTTCACCTGCTCCGAAATCGTGCCGATGAGAGAGGGGGAGATCGAGGAGGTCAGGCGCGTGACGCAGATGCAGGTGCGCGGGTCGGGTACCCGCGCCGCCGGATCGCGCCCGGCCGGCTCCGCACGACCCGATGGCGGGACAGAGCGCCGAGTGGCGGAGGACCGGCTGGCGGGTACGGCTGTGCATCTGGGCAGGCGCAGCCTCGACACGCTCCCGAGCCGGGCGTCCGCATTCGTCGCGACCCTCGTGATCATCGACTCGGTCGCGATTGCGGCGGCCCTGACTCTGGCTCACCTGGGCCGGTTCGGGACGACTGACCAGCGGCTGCAGCAGGGCGTCGGCTCATTCGTGGTGGCGGGGCTGATCTGGCTCGGCTGGGTCTGCGGCATGGTGCTCCTGGACGCGTACGAGCCGCGTTTCCTGGGTGTCGGCGCTGAGGAGTACAGGCGCGTCACCCGGGCGACTTTCATCGTCTTCGCGGTGCTGGCCATCGGCTCGTACATGCTGAACATCGAGGTGGCGCGCGGGTTCGTCGCACTGGCGTTCCCCTCCGGACTGTTCCTGCTGCTGATCGGCCGCTTCGCCGCGCGTCAGTGGCTGGTGCGTGAGCGGGCGAGCGGACGGCTGTGTCACCAGGTGCTGGTGATGGGGGACCGCGCGTCGGTGTGCGACTTTGTCGCGCAGCTGCGGTTGGAGCCTCGGGCCGGCTTCAGCGTTGTCGGCGCCTGCCTCCCGGAGAAGGGCGACAAGCTGCGTGCCGGCGACAACGTCCCGGTGCTCGGCGACTACTCGAACATCGCCGAGGTCGCGCGCAGCATCGGCGCGAACGTCGTCGCGGTCACGGCGTCGGAGTCGATCAGTCCGGACCGGTTGCGGCGAGTGGCGTGGAGCCTCGAAGGGTCGGACGTCGACCTGGTGGTGGCCCCTGCCGTCACCGACGTGGCCGGTCCGCGGGTGACTGTGCGACAGGTGGCAGGCCTGCCCTTGCTGTACGTGGACGAGCCGACTTTCACCGGCGTACCCCGCCTGGTGAAGGGCACGATCGACCGGGTGGGCGCGGCACTGGGGCTGCTTGTCCTCGGCCTGCCGCTGCTGATCGTGGCGGCCGTGGTGCGGTTGACCTCACCGGGGCCGGCGTTCTTCCGGCAGCTGCGGGTAGGCCGCGGTGGCGCCGAGTTCCGCGTGGTGAAGTTGCGGACGATGTACGCCGATGCTGAGGAGCGCCGACCAGGGCTGGACGTTCTCAACGAAGGTGATGGGCTGCTGTTCAAGATCAAGGACGACCCGCGGGTGACCAGGATCGGGCGCGTGCTGCGCCGGCTCTCGGTCGATGAGCTCCCCCAGTTGCTGAACGTGCTGCGCGGAGACATGTCGCTGGTAGGACCCCGCCCGCTGGCTGTGGACGGCGCGGCGTTCGTGGACCACGAGCACCGACGCCACCTGGTCAAGCCGGGGATGACGGGGCTGTGGCAGGTCAGCGGTCGCGAGGAGCAGAGCTGGGACGACGCTGTCCGGCTCGACCTCTACTACGTGGAGAACTGGTCGCTCGCCTTGGACCTGGTCATTCTGATGCGTACCGGCCTGGCGGTCTTCCGCGGTCACTAGGTTGGCAAGCGGTGAGGTTGGCGGATCAGCTCTCGAGGATGAGGGTGCGCGGCCCGTCGTTGACCAGCGAGACGTGCATGTCCGCCCCGAAGACCCCGGTCGCCACGTCGGCGCCCTTGGTACGCAGCTCGGCGCAGAACGTGTCGATCAAAGGCTCGGCCACGTGCCGGGGCGCAGCGGCTGCCCAGGTCGGACGGCGGCCCTTGTTCGTCTCGGCGTACAGGGTGAACTGACTCACGACGAGCACGGGCGCGTCGGTGTCGGACGCGGAGAGCTCGTCGTCTAGGACGCGCAGCTCCCAGATCTTGCCGGCGAGCCGGCGGGCGTCGGACTCGCTGTCAGAGTGGGTGACGCCGAGGAGTACGACCAGGCCTGGGCGGTCGATGAGGGCGACCACGACAGAGTCGACGCTGACGCTGGCGCTCTGGACGACCTGCACGACTGCCCGCATACCCCAGATGGTGCCACGCCCCTCGTTCGCCCACCGCTGCCTGACCCCGACCGGGGTAGGTGGTGGGTCATCGACCGAAGAGGCCGCGCTTCTTCTTCTTGTCGTCCCGGCCTGCGGGTACGGGCGGACGCTGTGGGCCGGTCGCCCCTGGGGGCGTTGCTGGCTTGGGCGGCTTGGAGTCCTCGTTGCCGCTGGCGAAGAGGCCCGAGAGCTCGCGCAAGAGCGCCGCGGTGTCGGTCTGACCGTTGTGAGGGGTCGACTCGAGGTACTCGGAGCGAGCCGGCGCAGCGACGGGGTCTTCCTCGGCCTCGGCGGGTTCGGAGGCCTCGGCACGGATGGCGTCAGCCACAGCGGTGGAAGCCTCGTGGTTGAGCTGGGTCAGCAGCGACGTGGCAGAGCTGTCGTCGAGCTCGACGAAGGCACTGACGGCGGGGAGGTCAGCCTCCTCGGGCTCGGGGTCCTCGGCTGCATCGAGTTCGGCCTGTTCAGCTGCAGCTCGAGCGGCCTCAGCGAGGGCAGCTTCTGCCTCTAGGCGCGCCGCTTCTTGTGCTGCTTCGTCGGCCGCTGCCTGCTCGGCAGCGAGGCGCTCTGCTTCCAGGCGCTCAGCCTCGACGCGGGCCGCTTCCTCGGCCGCCGCAAGCTGTTCGGCTTCGGTCTGCAGGGCCAGTTCTGCAGCGATCCGCTCGGCCTCGACGCGGGCCGCTTCCTCCGCAGCAAGACGCTCTGCCTCTACCCGCTCTGCCTCTACCCGCTCTGCCTCTACCCGCTCTGCCTCTACCCGCTCTGCCTCTACCCGCTCTGCCTCTACCCGCTCTGCCTCTACCCGCTCTGCCTCTACC
>JANYIP010000310.1 GCA_025361995.1 Streptomycetales bacterium
CGGCTGTCGTACGAGGCCATGCACGACATCGCGCACTACCTGCGGCCGGCCCACCTGCGCCAGCTCAGGTCGATCCTCGACGACCCCGAGGCCTCGCCGAACGACCGCTTCGTGGCGCTGGACCTGCTGAAGAACGCGAACGTGGCCGCCGGGGGGGTCCTGCCGATGTGTCAGGACACCGGGACCGCGATCGTGATGGGCAAGAAGTCCGAGGGCGTGCTCACCGGGGGCGGGGACGAGCAGGCGTTGGCGCGGGGCATCTACGACGCGTACACCCGGCTCAACCTGCGCTACAGCCAGCTGGCTCCGCTGACCATGTGGGAGGAGACGAACACCGGCAGCAACCTGCCCGCGCAGATCGAGCTCTACGCCGCGGAGGCCCACGGTGAGCCGGCGTACTCGTTCCTGTTCATGGCCAAGGGTGGCGGCTCGGCGAACAAGTCCTATCTCTACCAGGAGACCAAGGCCGTCCTGAACCCCACCTCGATGATGCGGTTCCTGGACGAGAAGCTGCGGGCGCTGGGTACCGCAGCCTGCCCGCCGTACCACCTCGCGATCGTCGTCGGCGGGACGTCTGCCGAGTACGCCCTCAAGACGGCGAAGTACGCCTCGGCGAAGTACCTCGACTCGCTGCCGACGACCGGGTCGCCCAGCGGGCACGCGTTCCGCGACCTCGAGCTCGAGGCCCAGGTGCTGGGGCTGACCCAGGCGTTCGGCATCGGCGCGCAGTTCGGCGGCAAGTACTTCTGCCACGACGTCCGCGTGGTCCGGCTCCCGCGGCACGGCGCGTCCTGCCCGGTCGCCATCGCGGTGTCCTGCTCGGCGGACCGGCAGGCGAGGGCCAAGATCACCGCCGACGGCGTATTCCTGGAGCAGCTCGAGCGCGACCCCGCCCACTTCCTGCCCGACACCACCGACGAGCACCTCTCCGACGACGTGGTGCGGGTCGACCTCAACCAGCCGATGGACCAGATCCGCGCGACCCTGTCGCAGTACCCGGTCAAGACCCGGCTGTCGCTGTCGGGCTCACTGGTGGTGGCCCGGGACATCGCGCACGCGAAGATCAAGGAGAGGCTCGACGCGGGTGAGCCGATGCCGGCCTACCTGCGCGAGATGGCCGTGTACTACGCCGGACCGGCGAAGACGCCGGCCGGCTACGCGTCCGGCTCGTTCGGCCCGACGACGGCCGGCCGGATGGACTCGTACGTCGACCAGTTCCAGGCCGCCGGTGGCTCACTCGTGATGCTGGCCAAGGGGAATCGCTCGCAAGCGGTGATGAGTGCCTGCGCCGCGCACGGCGGATTCTACCTCGGGTCCATCGGCGGGCCTGCGGCTCGGCTGGCCCAGGACTGCATCAAGAAGGTCGAGGTCCTGGAGTACGCCGAGCTCGGCATGGAAGCCGTGTGGCGGATCGAGGTCGAGGACTTCCCCGCCTTCATCGTGGTGGACGACAAGGGCAACGACTTCTTCGCCGACGTGGCACGCCCCGTCACCCTCACCATCGGTGGCACCCGCTGATGGAGTACCGCACCGAGCACGACACGATGGGCGAGGTGCAGGTGCCGGTCGGAGCGCTGTGGGGAGCACAGACCCAGCGGGCCACGGCCAACTTCCCGATCAGCGGCGATCAGCTGGCTCCCGAGCTCGTCCGGGCGCTGGCCCAGATCAAGCAGGCCGCGGCCCTGACCAACGGCCGCCTCGGCGTCCTGCCGGCCGATGTCGCCGCGGCGATCGGCGGGGCAGCGGCAGAGCTCGCGGGTGGCGCCTACGCTGACCAGTTCCCGGTGGACGTGTTCCAGACCGGCTCGGGTACGTCGTCGAACATGAACGTCAACGAGGTGCTCGCCACTCTCACAGCGCGGCGCCTGGGTCGACGGGTCCACCCCAACGACGACATCAACGCCTCGCAGTCCAGCAATGACGTGTTCCCCTCGGCGATCCACCTTGCGGCGCTCGAGCTTGCCAGCCAACGACTTCTGCCCGCGCTGGTTCACCTCGGCGACGCACTCGAGCGCAAGGCCGTCGAGTTCGCCGACGTCGTCAAGGCGGGTCGCACGCACCTGATGGATGCCGTCCCGGTCACTTTGGGTGCGGAGTTCGGCGGGTACGCTGCCCAGGTCAGGGCCGGCGCCGAGCGCATCACCTCGACGCTGCCCCGTGTGGCCGAGATCCCGTTGGGAGGCACGGCCGTGGGCACCGGCCTCGGCGCTCCAGCGGGGTGGCGGGCACTGGTCGTCGGCCAGCTCGCTGAGCTGACTGGACTCCCTGTCGTCCCCGCCCGTGATGGGCTCGCCGCACAGTCCGCCCGGGACGCGCTGGTCGAGCTGTCCGGTCAGCTGCGCGTCCTGGCGGTCAGCCTCACGAAGATCTGCAACGACTTGCGCTGGATGGGATCAGGGCCGCGCGCGGGACTGGGCGAGATCCACATCCCGGACCTGCAACCGGGCTCCTCGATCATGCCGGGCAAAGTCAACCCGGTGGTGCCGGAGGCGGTCCTGCAGGTGTGCGCGCAGGTCGTCGGGAACGACACCGCCATCGCGTGGGGAGGCGCGGCCGGAGCATTCGAGCTCAACGTGATGCTGCCCGTGATCGGACGCAACTTGCTCGAGTCGTTGCGAATACTTGTTGCTGCGACACGACTTCTGGCCGATCGCTGCATTGACGGCATCGAGGCGGCCCCCGCCCGGATGCTCGAGTTCGCACAGGCATCGCCCGCCATCGTGACACCGTTGAACGCCTACCTCGGGTACGAGGAGTCAGCCGCGGTGGCGAAGCAGGCGCTCGCCGAGAGCAAGTCGATCCGTCAGGTCGTCGAGGAGCGCGGACACGTCGTCGCGGGTCGGATCACCGCAGAGCAGCTGGCCACGGCGCTCGACGTACGACGGATGGCGACAGGCCCCACGGACCAGGAACGTCCTTAGTACCAGTAGTGCTGCTCCCAGAAACTCCACGCTGCGCAAGGGGTTCCGTACGTGTTGGCGATGTAGCCGAACCCCCAGGTGATCTGGGTGGCAGGGTTGGTCCGCCAGTCGGCGCCAGCTGATGCCATCTTGCTGCCGGGCGAGGCTTGCGGGATTCCGTAGGCCCCGCTTGGGTTTTCGGCCGTCGTACTCCAACCGCTCTCGTGCGTCCAGACGTTGTCGAGGCACCGCCACTGCACGCCGGTCCAGCCACGTGCGGCCGCCATCTTCTGGCCGAGAGCGCGGACGGATCCCGGTGCGACCGGGCGCACTGTGACGGACCGGCTGGCCCGGGATGCGGCCTTGACCCGTGCGGAGCGGTCGGAAGCCTTCTGCTGGGCCGCGAGCACTGCAGCAGCCGCAAGGGCCCGAGCCTGCAGCGCCGAGGACGCCGCCAACCCACCCCCCCGTGCGGCGTGGACGAGCAACAGGTCAGCCGCCGACGTCTCACCCTGACCGAATGCAGTGAGGGAGACGGGGAAGGCGATGTCCGTATTGCTGTTGGTGCTCATCAGGTCGAGCGTGCGGGAAGGGGCGTGCGAGGCAGCTGAGGCCGATGAGGCAGCCTCCTGGGCATCGGCTGCAGGCAGCTGCGCGCCCACGGCTAAGGCCGTCGCCGCGACTGCGGCAGCGGCGGTGCCGACCCCCCGGATCGAGATCCGGTTCATCGAGCGGGTGTCCTTCCAGCGCTCCGCCCGCCACGCAGCCGTGGCGGACGATCTTCACCCATGCTCTGGTCACCGTGCTCGCTGGGGAAGCGATGAACCAGACCCCGGGACGCCACTGGAGTGGGCGGGGATTCCGGGGCGGCGTACGGTCGGTTGCCTTGTGGCGCGGGGCGCGAACACCCCTCCATCGAAAAGCTCAGATGTCCTACACGTCGCTTGAAATACGCTCTGGTGATGCATCGCGACGACCGTACGCAGGGTCTGACAGACCTCCACCTTGGCTGATCCGGGTCCGGCAAGCAAGTCGGAGGCCCGTGCAGTCGGTCACACTGCGTATCGAGTAACGACACGTGTGCGCTGCGTCACGGGGCTTCTCCCCGACATCTGCTACTCAGGGTGACCAAGTGACGGCTGTGACCAGAGTGGCGGGTGCATCACCCAGGGAGGTCCTCCAGCAGCTCGGTCACGAGGGCCGCGATCGGTGAGCGCTCGCTGCGTGTCAGCGTGACGTGGGCGAACAGCGGGTGCCCACGCAGCTTCTCGACGACGGCCACCACACCGTCGTGCCGGCCGACGCGCAAGTTGTCCCGCTGCGCGACGTCGTGGGTGAGGACGACCCGAGAGCCGGCCCCGATCCGTGAGAGAACCGTGAGCAAGACGTTGCGCTCCAACGACTGTGCCTCGTCGACGATGACGAACGCGTCATGCAGCGACCGGCCGCGGATGTGCGTCAGCGGCAGCACCTCGAGCATGCCGCGATCGACGATCTCGTCGATGACGTCCTGGGTGGTGATCGCCCCCAGGGTGTCGAACACGGCCTGCCCCCACGGACCCATCTTCTCGGCCTCGGTCCCCGGGAGGTAGCCGAGGTCTTGGCCACCCACGGCGTAGAGCGGCCGGAACACCACTACTTTGCGGTGCTGATGACGCTCGAGCACGGCCTCCAGGCCAGCGCAGAGGGCCAGAGCCGACTTGCCGGTCCCCGCTCGGCCGCCCATCGAGATGATGCCGATCTCGTTGTCCAGCAACAGGTCCAGCGCGATCCGCTGCTCCGCGCTGCGCCCGTGCAGGCCGAACGCCTCGCGGTCGCCGCGCACCAGGCGTACCTGCTTGTCAGGGGTGACGCGACCCAGCGCGCTGCCGCGGTCGGAGAGCAGGACCAGGCCGGTGTGGCAGGGCAGCTCGCGCGCCTCGGCGAGCTCGATCCGCTCCTGGTCGTACAGCAGGTCCAGGTCGGCCGCAGGGACCTCGATCTCGGCCATCCCGGTCCACCCGGACTCCACCGCGAGCTCGGCCCTGTACTCCTCAGCGGCCATACCCACCGCGGAGGCCTTGACCCGCATCGGCAGATCCTTCGAGACCAGGATGACGTCGCAGCCCTCGGCGGCCAGGTTGCGGGCCACCGCAAGGATCCGGGTGTCGTTGTCTCCAAACCTGCTGTCGCCGATCCGGAACCCGGCGGGAAGGACTGACGGGTCGGTGTGGTTCAGCTCCACCCGCAGCGAGCCGCCGGCGTCGTTCAGGGGGATCGGCTCGTCGAGGCGGCCGTGGCTGACGCGCAGGTCGTCGAGCAGCCGCAAGGCCTGGCGGGCGAAGTAGCCGAGCTCAGGGTGGGCCCGCTTCGCCTCGAGCTCGCTCACGACGACCACCGGCAGCACGACCTCATGCTCGTCGAAGCGGAAGAGGGCGTGCGGGTCGCTCAGCAGCACGCTGGTGTCGAGGACGTACGTCCTGCGGGGGGTCGAGCCGAGCCGAGCCACCGAAGATGCGGGAGCAGCCACGTTCGCACTCCTTGCCCAAGACGCCACGAGGCCCGGCGGGGCGCCGAGCCGTCGCCACGACCGTACGACCGAAATGTCCTGCAGTGCGGATGCGCCACGCCGTCGTCGTGAACGTCAGGACTGATCAAGCCTGATCAAGCCTGATCAAGCTCCGTAGCGACGGTGCCGGGCGGTGAAGGCACGCAGTGCCCGCAAGAAGTCGACCTTGCGGAAGTCCGGCCAGTACGCCTCGCAGAAGTAGAACTCCGAGTGCGCGCTCTGCCAGAGCAGGAACCCGGAGAGCCGTTGCTCCCCCGACGTACGGATAACGAGGTCGGGGTCGGGCTGCCCGCGGGTGTAGAGGTGCTCGGCGATGTGCTCGGCGTCCAGGATCTCGGCCAGCTCCTCGATCGACGTCCCCTTGCCGGCGTGCTCGGTGAGCAACGAGCGCACCGCGTCGGCGATCTCCCGGCGGCCGCCGTAGCCGACAGCCACGTTGACCATGATTCCGGGCAGGCTGGCCGTGCTGTCGGCGGCAGCCTTCAGCTCGGCCGCGGTCTCGTCGGGCAGGAGGTCCAGCGAGCCCATCGGGTGGACCCGCCACCGCCCGGTCGCGGCCAGCTGCCGCACCGTGTCCTCGATGATGGCCAGCAGGGGCGCGAGCTCCTCCTGCGGGCGCCCGAGGTTGTCCGTCGAGAGCAGCCACAGCGTGACGACCTCGACGCCGACCTCTTCGCACCAGCCGAGGAAGGTCTCGATCTTGTCGGCGCCGGCCTGGTGCCCGCCGGCCGTGGTCTTGCCCGCGTCACGGGCCCAGCGCCTGTTCCCGTCCAGGATGACCCCGACGTGGCGGGGGATCCCACCTTCCGGCAACGACGACGCCAGCCGGCGCTCGTAGGCGCCGTACAGCACGTGGGACAGACCCATGCGGTGAGTGCACCCTCCGTTCGACCCGCGCAAGCGTACCGCCGGAGCTCACGGGCGCGTAGCCTTGCTGAGGTGACGAGCGGACCGGCAGCCGAGACCGAGGCAGAAGACCTGGCCACGGCAGAACAGCCAGGCGCCCCCGCGCTGAAGCCGCGCTTGCGTGGCTGGTTGCACCTGGGGGCCGCGCCGCTGGCGCTCGCCGCGGCCATCGTCCTGGTCTGCCTGTCGCGCGGAGCCGCCGAGATCGCGTCGTCGTCGATTTACGCGGTCAGCGCCGTGCTCCTCTTCACGGTCAGCGCGATCTACCACCGGGGCCGCTGGTCGCCGCGCGTGCTCGCCACGCTGAGACGCCTCGACCACGCGAACATCTTCTTGATCATCGCTGGGACGTACACGCCGTTCGCTGTGTTGCTCCTTGAAGGGGGCGCGCGGACCGCGCTTCTCTCGATCGTCTGGACGGGCGCGGCCCTCGGCGTCGGCTTCCGGGTCTTCTGGGTCGGCGCGCCGAGATGGCTGTACGTGCCCGCGTACTTGGCGCTCGGCTGGGTGGCGGTGGTCTATCTCCCGCAGTTCACGACCACCGGCGGCGTCGCTGTCCTGGTGCTGCTCGCTGCAGGAGGACTGCTCTACACCGCCGGCGGGATCGTGTACGGCACCAAGCGCCCGAACCCGTCACCGACCTGGTTCGGCTTCCACGAGGTCTTCCATTCGCTCACCGTGCTGGCCTTCGTGCTGCAGTACATCGCGATCTCGATCGTGACCTACACGCACTAGGTGACTAGGTGGGACTTGCGCTAGCTAGGACCTTCGCTAGCTAGGACCGTCTGCGCGGACCTTGGTGACCTGCTCCATGGCGCTCCGCAGATCGCCCAGCCACCCTTCTGCGTTCTTGCCCACGAGCTTGACGCACCAGGCGAGCGCCTCGGAGCGCGACCGTGCGACGCCGGCGTCGACGAGGGTGTCCAGGACGAGCCGCTCCGGCTGCCGGAGCCTGGTCATGACCGGGATCGACAGGGTCGTGAACAGCTCGCGCCGCTCCCCCACCTGGACGCCCCAGGCGACCTTGCGCCCCAGTCGGTGCTCGAGCTCGCGGGCGATCTCGATGCGGTGGTCGCGGGTGCGCTCGCGGAACTCCTTGATACGGCCGGAGACTGCGGCGGCCTGCTCGGCGTCAGAGGTGCCCTCGGCGACGTCCGGGGGCGCGAGCGTGCCGATGACGGTGACCTCTTCGCGGTCCACGCTCACGTCGACCGGTCCGGAGAACCAGTCCTGCGGCAGCCGGCCAGTGAGCCAGCCTCGGATCTTCTCCACCTGTTCGGCGGTGCTTGAAGTGTTCATAGTCTGATGATTACACAGTTACGTTGCAAGTCAAGCGGGTGTTTCGAGGACTACCCCGAGGGAGGACGCCAGCATGCCGGGGTCTGTGGTGGGGACGTCGCAGACGAAGCCGCGGCAGACGTACGCAGTCGCGAGGCCGTTGGTCAACGGGCGGTGCGCGAGCAGCGGGACCTCGGTCGTCTCGGCGGCGTCCCCCGATCCGAGGGCCACCACGAGACCGGGCGCCGTGGCCAGACAGGCCTTGCGCCGCAACGCTTCATACCCCGGATCACCAGACCTGCCGACGACCGCCACCTCGCGCGGCCCGTCCAGCGCCGCCTCGGCCACGGCCAGACCCCAGCCCGCGAACCGCGGGTACCTGGCGGCCAAGGTGGCGTACACCGCGAGCGCCGCGCCGGCGGCCCCGCGGTGCCTGCTCGAGCCCGTGTACGCGGCGTAGGTCAGCAGCGCCCCGGCGGCAGCGGACGGACCCGACGGGGTGGCGTTGTCGGTCGGGTCCTGGGGCCGTCGCAGCAAGGCCTCGGCGTCGTCCGCTGTGTCGAAGAAGCTCCCCGCGCCGTCGGAGAAGTGATCGAGGACCGAGTCGAGCAGCACCCCGGCCAAGGTCAGCCACTCGGCATCGCCGGTCACCGCGTACAGCGCCAGGAAGCCCTCCGCGACGTCCGCCTGGTCCTCCAGCACTCCCGCGTGCCGGCCGGCGACGCCGTCCTTGGACACCCGGACCACCCGGTCCCGGCGCCCGTCGGCGCCGAGGTGCACGGACACGAGCAGGTCTGCTGCCGCCGTGGCGGCCTCGACCCAGTCCGGCCGCTCGAAGACCGCACCGGCTTCGGCCAGCGCCGCGATGGCCAGCCCGTTCCAGGCGGCGACGACCTTGTCGTCCCGCCCGGGCTGCGGACGCTGCGAACGGGCCGCAGCGAGGACGTTGCGTACCCGGGCCCAGCGCTCGCGCTCCGCTTCGTCCGCCGGGTCGACCAGCAGCTGCAGCACCGACGCGCCGTGCTCGAACGTACCTTCCAGCGTGACCTCGAGGAGGCGCGCGGCCCACCGGCCGTCCTCCTCGCCGAGCACCTCGACCAGCTGGTCCGGCGTCCAGACGTACGTGCTGCCCTCAACGCCCTCGGTGTCCGCGTCCAGTGCTGAGGCGAAGCCACCCTGCGGGGTGCGCAGGTCGCGGAGCAGGAACTCGGCTGTCTCGGCGACCACCCGGGCGGCCGTGCCGGTCCCCGTCGCGCGCCACCAGTGGACGTACACCCGCAGCAGCAAGGCGTTGTCGTACAACATCTTCTCGAAGTGCGGGACCACCCAGCCGCCGTCAACCGAGTAGCGCGCGAATCCACCGCCGAGCTGGTCGTAGATGCCCCCGCGGGCCATCGCTTCGCAGGTCAGCGCGGCCATCTCGAGGGCCGCCGCAGACCCCGTCCGGGCATGGTGGCGCAGGAGGAGCTCGAGCACCATCGACGGCGGGAACTTGGGTGCGCCGCCGAAGCCGGCGTGGTCCGGGTCGAACGTGCCCGCGAGCCCGTCGACCGCAGCAGCGAGCTCCACCGGGCTCGGTGGCGCGGCCCCGCTCAGCGTCGCCAACTGTCCACGGTCCGCGAGCCGGGCGGCGATGTCCTTCGCCGCCGACTCCACCTCACCACGGCGTTCCTGCCAGGACGAGGACACCGCGGTGAGCACCTGAGTGAATGACGGCATCCCCTGCCGCGGCGCGGGCGGGAAGTACGTACCTGCGTAGAACGGCTCGCCGTCCGCCGTGAGGATCGCGGTCATCGGCCAGCCCCCGTGGCCGGTCAACGCCTGGACCGCCTCCATGTAGACCGCGTCGACGTCTGGGCGCTCCTCTCGGTCGACCTTGATGTTGACGAAGCCCGCGTTCATCAGGGCGGCCGTGTCGGGGTCCTCGAAGGACTCGTGCGCCATCACATGGCACCAGTGGCAGGCCGCGTACCCGACGCTGAGCAGCACCGGCACCCCGCGCCGCCGCGCCTCGTCGAAGGCGTCGGGTTCCCACTCCCACCAGTCGACAGGATTGTCCTTGTGCTGCAACAGGTACGGGCTGCTCGACCTGGCCAACCGATTCGACACGAGAACTCCTGGACGAAGGGACTAATCCCATCCTCCCCCAGGAGGCCTCGCGCTCAAGTTCGGGGCGCGCCCGGTCGAGGCTTCCCCTTGACGAGTTCGGCCGACCGGGGAGCATGCATGAGGCTGGGTCGACGAGGGCTGCTCGTGCTTTCGCTCGCCCGCCCGCTCGCCGTATCGGCCAACCCGGCCAACCCGGCCAGCCCGGCCAGCCCGGCTCAGGCCGCCGTCGGCGCACGTCACGGCACTCCTGGTGACCGTGACCGAGACCGGCGCGCAAGCGCCCGGCTTCCTGAGCGTGTCGCAGGCCGACACCGGGATACGCCCCACGACGTCGAACCTGAACTTCGGCAAAGGGCAGACCATGAGCAACGCGGTCATCGTCCGGCCGAACTCGGCCGGGCCGGACAGCTACCAGTTCGTCGTGTCCAACTCGTCGGTGGGTTCGACCCAGGTGATCGCCGACGTGGTGGTTGGTACGACGACGGGAAGCTGCCCGGCGGGCTGCGCTTCCACGCGATCACCCCGACGCGCGTCGTCGACTCCCGCAGCGGGCTGGGACTCGCACACCCACTCGGGCCGACGAGTCAGACCGCCGTCCTGCTCCCGGCAGGGATCGGCGACGCCCGCACGGCCGCGGTGGTCATGAACTTCACGGCCGTCGCTCCGACCCGGAGCACATACCTCTCGCTGTGGCCAGACGGCCTGACCCGGCCGCTGTCGTCGTTCTTCAAGCCGAACGCGGGCCAGATCCTGGCCGGGATGGTGGCGGTCGGCCTCGGGACGTCCACCCGGAGCTTCGACATCTACAACCTCGCGGGCTCCACCCAGGTGGTGGCTGACGTGACCGGATACTTCGAGGGCACCCTGCCTCTAGGCGCACCGTAGGTCAGACGATGCGGGTGAGCCAGGCGGCGAAGAACGGGTCGGCCACGACGTACGTCGTCCCGCGGCGCACCACCAGCTCCGCACCCTGCAGCGCCTCGAGCGCCCGCGCTACCGACGAGGCGTTGGCCAGCCCCGTGCCACGGACGAACGACGAGCCGTACGGCTCGTGGGTCGGGCTCGCCGTCAGTGCGACCAGAACCCGCCGCTGCCCGGCCGCCAGTGACCCGAACCGGTCGGCGTAGCTCGATGCCTCGTGCTCCACGGTCAGCGCGAGGCCGCCCTCGACGTCCGCCACGGTCACTGCGCGGCCAGCCATCCCCCAGGCTTCGTACGCGAGGTGCTGGATGTCGTTGGGTACGGGCCCGGCGAGCTCGATCACCCGCGTCGCGGCGGGCAGCGCCATCGACTTGCCGCCGGCAGCGGCACGTCGGCGCAAAAAGTCGGCCATCACGTCCACGGGCAGCACGTCGAGGGCCAGGCGCTCAGCCAACCCGTACAGCGGAGCCCCGCGGTCGGCCACCAGCTGCTCCATCAGGTGCTGCCGCGAGCCCGCCAGCACCAGCGAGACCGGCGGGTAGGCGTCCGCCAACGCCTTGAACAAGCCCGGAAGGTGCTGGCCGATGTCCGTGATCGACTGGAACTCGTCGAGGACGATCACCGCCGGCCCGCGGGCCGCCAGCTCGTCGAAGAGCGCGTACACGTCCTCGATCACCGTGTCGGCGTCCTCCGCCGCGAGGCTTGCCGCGAACGCGAACCGCGGCGCGTCCCCGTCGAACGTCACGGTCGGTGACACCCGCAGCCGGGTCACGAACTCCGCGGCGGCCTGCCGAACCCGGTGCCAGCGCCCACCTTTGGCGGCGTAGGCAGCAGTGGCCATCCGCGAGGCGAGCGAGGAGATGTCGCGGCAGGCCAGGACGTTCACCGACACCACTGCGCCACCGTCGGCCACCACCCCGGCGATCGCGCGCGTCAGCAGCGAGGTCTTGCCGTACCGCCGCGGCGCGGTGACGACCACGTTGATGCCGTCGCGCATCCGCTGCTCGAGCGCCTTCAGCTCGACCTCACGACCGGCGAACTGATCGCCGCTCACCGGTGTGCCGTAGTGGTAGGGGTTGGTCACCCTCGCTCCTCCCGACACCGCCGAGCCGGTGCACAGTGTGCGATCTTGCGTTATGCAGATCCGCACAACACCAGGTAGCATAGCACCTGGAACGATCCCCGGGGGGTCACCTTCACGGTCAGCCGTCGCGCTTGAGGGCGCGCCAGCCTCCGGCCCGGTTGTTGGCGATGATCTGCCGGAACATCGCGGCAAGAGCCGTCGCGTTGAGGGCTTCGTCGCGTCGGACCGCGACTGTCCGCGCGGTCGAGTTGTCATGGCCGCCGGTGATGATCCCCTCCGGGTCGGGCACGATCCCGCCGTCGTAGAGGAACACGTTGACGTGGTCCTTCGCGGCGAGCAGTGCACAGATGTTGCCATCCAGCACAAAGTACGGCTGGCGGGTGCGCTTGATGGTCTCGGCGACGTCGGGATCGGCAGCGTGCACGAGGTCGCGCACCGCGCGGCAAACTGCCTGCTGCCACGGCGGCAGCCCATCGATGTAGGCGTCGACCCTCGGGTCGGTGGGACTGGTCACCAGCGCACCTGCTCGCGGCTCAGTGGAAGAGGTCGGCCATCGGCTCGGCGTAGCGGTCGTTGGCCGTCAGGGAGCCCAGGCCGAGGACGCCCTCGATGGTGCGCAGCAGGTTGTAGTGGTCGTAGCGAGTGCTGATCACCGCACCCTTCGCCACCCCCTGCGAGGCGAGGACCACGGTCGGGATGAGCTGGGCCGGGCGCTCGAGGTCGTACCCGTCCTCGTCGAACGTCACGATGAGCAGCGACCGCTGGGTCTTCCAGGCCGGTGAGGCGAGGATCTCACCGACGGTCTGCGCGAGGAAGCCGTCGCCGGCTTTGATCCCGCAGCCCTCCATGTCGTAGCAGTCGTCGGCCCCCCACCAGGAGAACGCCGGCGTCGTGGCGGCGGACTTCAAGTCGACAGCCATCTGCGGCAGCGGCACCAGATGGCTCGCGCACCGGGCCGGGTTGTCCTTGATGTCCTTGAAGAACAGGAACGGCAGGTCGTCGTTGTAGTAGGGGTCGTGGACGGTGTTGTCGCAAGGCCCGTTCGCACTTTGGTAGTACGCGCGCCAGGTCTTCCCCGCGTTCTCGACGAGGTCACCGATGTTCGGCGCGTTCAGGGTGTACGCCGGGTTGGTCTCGATCGGGTTGCCCATGACGCGGAAGGTGCTGCCGGCCGCCAGGGCGAGGTAGTTCGGGTCGCTCGGATGCACCTCGGCGTACATGCTCGCGAGCGAGGTTCCCTTGCTGAGCAAGGAGTTCACGAACGGAGCCTGCTTGGTGTTGCCGATGACGGAGTCACGATCCTGGTTCTCCATCATGACGACGAAGACGTGGTCGTACGTCGGGACCGCGGTGGTCGGCGGCGTCAGCGGAGCTGGGGCACGGACCGGGGTCGAGAGGCTCAAGGTCATGCTGTCGGCGTACGCCTGGTTGTAGCCGGGGACGCTGCCGTTGTAGCCGTCGTAGTTGGTCGCCAGGGTGGTCATCTCGAGGGAGACGAGGACGTCGACGGTGCCGGCTGGCACGGCATCCGTCTGGGTCTTGTGGACGAACTCGGTGACGTTGCCCCGGGTCTTGTGCGTGACCGGGCCGACCGTCCGCTCGGCGAGGATGTGCCCGGCGGCGTCTCGGAAGTCGAGACGGACGGACGGGTTGTCCTTGGATGCGGCCAGGCCGCCGAGCCACCCGTCGAAGGTGGCCGTGGTCCCGGCCGCGATGGGCGCACCGGACGGCTGGGCGAGCGTGACGACCTGGGTGAGCACCGCAGTCCCACCTGCGCCGCCGGCGAAGAAGTTGGCACCGTGCCGTGGTGGGGTGGGCGTGGTCGCGGTCGGGAAGTCGCCGCCCGTGGCCCCGTACGCCACGACGGTCGGCAGCCCCTGCGCCACGGTCCAGCCAGGGACGATGACCTCGTCGTACCCGCGCAGGGAGCCGGCACCGACCTCGGCGCCACCGTTGGCGAGCAAGTTGGTGCCGGGCGCCGCGACGCCAGCCGCAGCCGGGGCAGCCTGGCCGCCGCTGGCCGGCGCGGCGATGCCGCTCACGACAGCGAGGCTGACGCCGACGGCGAGGACGCCGAAGGTGGGACGGCTCGGACGGTTCCAACGGGCCATGACGGGCCTCTTCCGCGGTGGGAGCTTCCAGCGCCTGCGACCGTACCCCCGCGAAGACTCGCCCGTCCTGCCGAACAGGCAATTTCCTGACTGGCGATTCAGTCCGCCACGCACAGTCATGACCAAACGTCATCACACACCTCAAGACACTACGGCGTGGCTTGACGATGCATGCCTACTCGGTATAGATATCGGGTATGTCCATTCGCAACGGGATCCTGGCGCTGCTCGTCGAGGCGCCTCGGCACGGCTACCAGGTCAAGACCGACTTCGAGGAGCGGACCGGCGGGACGTGGCCGCTGAACATCGGCCAGGTGTACACGACGCTGGCCCGGCTCGAGCGCGACGGTCTGGTCACGGTCGTCACGGTCGTCACGGAGGGCACCGGCACCGGCACCGGCACCGGCACCGGCGATGCCACTGCCAACGACGCGGGCCGCATCGTCTACGCCGCGACAGCGGTCGGCCGCGCGGTGGTGCGGGAGTGGTTCACGACGCCGGTGCACCGGACGCGGGCCCCCCGGGACGAGCTCGCGATCAAGCTGGCCCTAGCGGTGCGGGCGCCCGGGGTCGAGGTGGCGGCACTCGTGCAGGCGCAGCGCAGCGAGGCCGTCCGCTCGCTCCAGGAGCTCACCCGGCTGAAGGTGAACGCCGGTGACGGCGACGACGGCGATCTCGCCTGGCTGCTCGTCGTCGACTCGATGGTGTTCCAAGCCGAGGCGGAGGTCCGCTGGCTGGACCACTGCGAGGCCCGACTGGTCCGTGCCGCCAGCGCCCGACCACCGGCTCCCCCAGCCACCCAACCAGCCACCCAACCAGCCACTCCGGCCACCCAGCCGGTGACGGAGTCGGCGCGATGAGCGACCAGATCCTCGAGATGACCGATGTGACCAGAATCCACGGCCGCGGCGAGACGGCAGTGGCCGCCCTCAAGGGTGTGACCCTGGCGCTGTCACCCGGCGAGTTCGTCGCGGTGATGGGACCGTCCGGCTCCGGCAAGTCGACCCTGCTCAACCTCGCCGGCGGCCTCGACCTGCCGACGTCCGGCAGCGTCCGGGTCGAGGGGACCGAGCTCACCCGGCTCAGCCCGACGGCGATGGCCAGGGTCCGCCGTCGGCACGTCGGCTTCGTGTTCCAGGACTTGAACCTGATCCCGTCACTCACCGCAGTCGAGAACGCAGCCCTTCCCCTCGAGCTCGACGGGCGCTCTCCCCGCGCTGCCCGCGCCGAAGCGCTCGAGTCGTTGACGTCTCTGGACATGGCGGCGCTGGCGGGACGGTTCCCGGACGACATGAGCGGGGGCCAGCAGCAGCGCGTGGCGATCGCCCGGGCCCTGGTCGGCGGCCGGCGCCTGCTCCTGGCCGACGAGCCGACCGGCGCCCTCGACAGCGAGACCGGCGATGCGGTGATGCGGCTGCTGCGGCAGCGCTGCGACTCGGGGACGGCCGTGCTGCTCGTGACGCACGAGGCGCGGCACGCCGGCTGGGCGGACCGGGTGGTCTTCTTGCGCGACGGCCGGGTGAGCGACTCCACGACGTACGCGGTCGAGCCGCTGGCCGCCCCGTGACGCTGATGCACCCCGACCGCGGTTCGTGGCGGGTCCCGCTGCGGATGGCCCGACGTACGGCCTGGCGCGAGCGCGGGCGGGCGTCGATGGTGGTGCTGCTCATCGCGCTGCCGGTCGCAGGAGTGGCAGGTGCCTCCATCGCTGCCTCGACCGCGGGGGCTGTCAAGGTACGCGCCGCCGTGGCCGCCGTCGGGCACGCCGACGCCATCATGGAGTGGTCGGGCAGCGCCGCGAAGACGGTGAACCTGTTCGGCGACCCCGACCCGAACCCGCAGGCGGTCCCGGCGGCCACCGCCTCCACCCCGTCGGTGTCCACGGGCAGGCACGACCCGCTCACGGTCCTACCGACTGGGAGCCGCCGAAAAAGTAGCTCCTCCCAATGTCCAGCTTATCTTTGGGAGCGAACCCTGGGATAGAATGCAGGGCTGGATTAAGACGCCCCAATCCCCCCAACACCAGTTCAATGTCCGGCTGGCGATTGCGGCAGGCTTTGCGCTGACGCTCGTCCTCAATG
>JANYIP010000365.1 GCA_025361995.1 Streptomycetales bacterium
CCGAGATGGAGCAGGCGCTGTCCGCGGCGGCCGGGGCCCCGGTGACGCTGTCCTTCACCCCGCTGCTGGCTCCGATGCCGCGCGGAATCCTGTCCACCTGTACGGCCCGGCTGCGGCCAGGGGTCACGACCGACGACCTCCACGCGGCGCTGAACGAGGCGTACGAGACGGAGCCGTTCGTGCACGTGCTCGACGCCGGGACCTGGCCGACCACGAAGGCCACCGCCGGGAGCAACGCGGCGGTGCTCGCGGCGATGGCCGACACCCACGCCGGACGGGCCGTCGTCACTGTCGCGATCGACAACCTGGGCAAGGGCGCGGCCGGCCAGGCACTGCAGAACGCCAACCTGATGCTGGGCTTGCCCGAGACGGCCGGCTTGTCGGCGACCGGGGTGACGCCGTGAGCGTGACCGAGCCGCTGGGGTTCCGGGCCGCCGGCGTCATCGCCGGGTTGAAGGCCAGCGGACGTCCCGACGTCGCGGTGGTCGTCAACGACGGGCCGTTGCAGGCGGCCGCCGGCGTGGTCACCCGCAACCGGGTCAAGGCCGCGCCGGTGGTCTGGACCGAGCAGGTGCTCAAGTCGGGCCAGCTCGCAGCCGTCGTCCTCAACTCCGGCGGCGCGAACGCCTGCACCGGTCCGGCCGGCTTCCAGGACACCCACGCCACCGCCGAGCACCTCGCGACGCTGCTCGGCTGCGGGGCGGGCGAGATCGCCGTCTGCTCGACCGGGCTGATCGGGGACCGGCTGCCGATGGACCTGCTGCTGCCCGGCGTCGCGGTCGCGGTCGGGGAGCTCTCGATCGAGGGCGGGGACGACGCGGCGATCGCGATCATGACCACCGACAGCGTCCTCAAGACGGTCGTGGTGCAGGGTGCGGGCTTCCGGGTCGGCGGGATGGCCAAGGGCGCTGGCATGCTCGCCCCGGGCCTGGCCACCATGCTGGTCGTGCTCACCACCGATGCCGTGGTCACGCCCACCGCGCTCGACGCCGCGCTGCGGAGCGCGTGCAGCCGTACCTTCGACCGGATCGACTCGGACGGCTGCATGTCGACCAACGACACCGTCCTGCTGCTCGCGAGCGGCGCGTCGGGGGTGCAGCCGAGCGAGGCGCAGCTGACTGCGGCCGTCGACGAGGCCTGCGCCGGGCTCGCCCGGATGCTGATCGCCGACGCCGAGGGCGCGAGCAAGGAGGTGGCGGTCCAGGTCGTCGCGGCCGCGACCGAGGCCGAGGCCGTCGAGGTCGCCAGGGCCGTCACGCGCAGCAACCTGCTGAAGTGCGCGATCGCCGGGGAGGACCCCAACTGGGGCCGGGTCCTCGCCGCGGTCGGGACCACCCAGGCGGAGTTCGCCCCCGCCGACCTCGCCGTGGCCATCAACGGCGTCTGGGTGTGCCGTGACGGCGCAGCCGCGCAGGACCGGTCGGGAGTCGACATGTCCGGCCGCGAGGTACGCATCACGATCGACCTCGGCGCTGGCGAGGCATCGGCGACTGTGTGGACCAACGACTTGACGGCCGCGTACGTCCACGAGAACTCGGCGTACTCCACATGACCAGGGCGCAGGCGCTGGCCAAGGCCGCTGTCCTCGCGGAGGCACTGCCGTGGCTCGAGCGTTTCCGCGGCGCGACGGTGGTGGTGAAGTACGGCGGCCACGCCATGACCGACCCGGCCCTGCAGGTCGCCTTCGCCGAAGATGTCGTGTTCTTGCGCCACGCCGGACTGCGTCCGGTCGTGGTGCACGGCGGCGGCCCGCAGATCAGCGCGATGCTCGACCGCTTGGGCGTGCCCACCGCGTTCGCCGGCGGGCACCGGGTCACCACCCCCGAGACGATGGCCGTGGTCCGGATGGTGCTGACCGGCCAGGTTCAGCGCGACGTCGTCGGCCTGATCAACACGCACGGTCCGTTCGCCGTGGGGATGTCGGGGGAGGACGCCCACCTGTTCACCGCCGCCCGCCGCGACGTGCTCGTCGACGGCGTACCCACCGACCTCGGGCTGGTCGGGGACGTCGTACGGGTCGAGCCCGCCTTTGTCGCCGGGCTGCTCGACGACGGGCTGATCCCGGTCGTCTCCAGCGTCGCGCGTGGCGACGACGGCGAGGTCTACAACGTCAACGCCGACACCGCGGCGGCGGCGCTCGCGGTCGCGCTGCAGGCCGAGAAGCTGGTGATCCTCACCGACGTGGAGGGGCTGTACGCCGACTGGCCGGCCAGCGACGAGGTGGTCAGCGAGCTCTCGGCCGACGAGCTGGCCGAGCTCCTGCCGACGCTGTCGACCGGGATGATCCCCAAGATGGAGGCGTGCCTGCGGGCCGTGCGCGGCGGGGTGCCCAAGGCGCACATCCTCGACGGCCGGGTGCTGCACGCGCTGCTCCTCGAGGTGTTCACGTCCGAGGGTGTCGGGACGCAGGTGGTCCCGTGACCGCGCAGACGCTCCGGTGGCAGGCCCGCTGGCAGGGCTCGGTCATGGACACGTACGGGACGCCGCCGGTGGCGCTGGTGTCCGGCCGCGGCG
>JANYIP010000001.1 GCA_025361995.1 Streptomycetales bacterium
CCAGCGCCTGGTGCGGAGCAGCTGCCCGATCGTCATCGGGACACCGTAGCCAGGAGGTCGGGTGTTAGCCTGCGCCGGTGAGCGGCCGCCCTGTGCTCGGTGTGTGGGCGCTGCTCCTGGTGGCAGCGTGCAGTGCGCCACAGGCGGCAGCGCAGACGAGCGATCCGGGCCTCAACAGGGTGGGCGCCACGGTGTACGCCGCCGCCGACCGCCCGATGCTGCCTACAGTTTCCGGCCCGACGCTGGCCGGCGGCGAGCTCGACCTGACGAGTCTGCGGGGCCACGTGGTGGTGCTGAACGTCTGGGCGTCGTGGTGCGCGCCGTGCAAGGCCGAGTCGCCTGCCCTCGTCGGGGTCGCCAGGGCCACCACGTCGCAGGGAGTGGTGTTCGTGGGCATCGACGAGAACGACCAGGGGGCACCCGCCAAGGCCTTCCTCGCGGGGATCAACTCCAACTACACCAACCTCGTCGACCCAGACGGCACGCTGCTGGCCCATCTGCGGTTCCTTCCGCAGGGGATCCCGAGCAGCTTGGTGATCGACCCGCAAGGGCGAGTCGCCGCTCGAGTGATCGGCCCGACGACGGCAGCCCAGATGACGGCGCTGGTGAGTCAGGTCCTGTCCGGAAAGTGACAGCCAGATCACGGTAAATCCGGACATTTGCCGCTTCTCACCGCAAACGATTGTCCTCAGCATCGGCTTTGCAAAATTTCCTCTTTGTCTCTGGGCGATTTCCCTTGCGTGACCGCTCTCGCAGGGCCACTCTCCCACCTGGGGCGCATGTGGTCTCGCTGACGATAGGAGCGCACGCGTGACGTACGTGCAGGTGGCTGGCACTCCGCTCGGAGTGCGGCTCACGGCGGTGTCGGCCACGGCATCCGCCTACGTCGCGCTGACCAAGCCACGGATCATCGAGCTCCTGCTGGTGACGACCGTGCCCTCCATGATGCTGGCAGCGCGGGGCGTCCCCGGTCTGGGAGTCGCAGCCGCCACACTCGTCGGCGGCACCTTGGCCGCCGGCAGTGCCAACGCCCTCAACTGCTACCTCGACCGCGATATCGACGCGGTGATGGCGCGCACGGCGGACCGGCCGCTGAACGGGTCGCTGGTGACGCCCGGTGGCGCGCTGGTCTTCGGCATCCTCTTGGGCGTCTTCGCGACCGGGGGCTTGTGGCTCACCACGAACGGGCTGTCGGCCGCACTCACGTTCGCTGCGATCGCGTTCTACGTCGTCGTCTACACGATGGTCCTCAAGCGGCGGACCGCGCAGAACATCGTCTGGGGTGGTGCGGCCGGCTGCATGCCGACCCTGATCGGCTGGTCGGCCGTGACGGGTCAGCTGGCGTGGGCGCCGGTCGTGCTCTTCGCGATCGTCTTCTTCTGGACTCCACCGCACTTCTGGGCCCTCGCGATGCGGTTCCGGGCCGACTACGCGGCCGCCGGCGTGCCCATGCTGCCCGTCGTCGCCGACGACAACGTGGTCACCAGCCGGATCGTCACTTACTCCTGGGTGATGGTGGCCACGTCGCTCCTGCTCTGGCCGGTCGCGCGGATGGGTCCGGTGTACGCCGTGTCCGCGGCCGTTCTGGGAGCCGTCTTCCTGCGCGAGGCGCACCGGCTGCGCCGCGCGGTCCGCGCCGGTGCCGCCGGTGCCCCCGCCCGGCTCTTCCACTGGTCGATCACGTACCTGAGCCTGCTGTTCGCGGCAGTCGCGGTGGACGTGCTGCTTGCGGGGTTGCTGTAGCTGTGACTACCAAGAGGAGGCTCGCGTGAGCCGAGCGCAGAAGACCACGTTGGTGCTGGTGCCGTTGGCACTGGTGGCCGCCGTGGTGGTGTGGACCTTCCTCTACCTGATCAGGTATCCACCGACAGTCTCCGCAGCCACGACCTCACCCGGTGAGGTGAATGTCGTGATGCAGACGGTCGGAGCGATGGGCACCGGGTCGCACCCGCCCTGGGTCTCCTACCTGATCCAGCGGTCGGACGGGACCTGGGTGCACTCGACCGTGCTCCAGGTGCCCGCGCACAGCACCGTGCACGTGACCATCTACCAGTACGACAGCGGCTCCGACCTGCGGAACCCGACCATGAACCAGGTGCTCGGCGTGCCGGACGCGACCCTCGACGGCAAGCAGTACTCGGTCTGGACCGACTCGATCGGGCACACCTTCACGGTCCCGGAGCTGGGCATCAGCGTCCCGCTCCCGGGAATCGCAGACGACGCGGCCAACCCGTGCAGCGTCGCTCCGTGCGATACGACCTTCGACCACCACACGATCACCTTCTCGTTCAAGACAGGGGCAGCCGCGACGTACACCTGGCAGTGCTTCGTACCGTGCGCGGTCGGCTACCTCGCCGGGTTCGGCGGACCGATGTCGACCGTCGGCTACATGAACGGCGTCCTGAAGGTGGTGGCTTGATGGCCTCGCCCAAGGGGACCAGCGAGAACGCGTTCCACATCCGCCGGATCCTGCTGGTGTGGCTCGTTCTGAGCCTGATCCTGACTCCGGTCGTCTACTTCGTGTGGGGCCCGCACATGCCCCCCGGCGACATGGCGGACAACGCGGCC
>JANYIP010000012.1 GCA_025361995.1 Streptomycetales bacterium
ACCTGGAACCGACGTTCGCCGGTCGTACCGGAGGCCGCAGCGGTGGTGTACGTGTTGATCAGCCCGGCGCCGGCGCCGAGCCCGGCGATGCTCACGCTTCCGGCCACGACCGCTGAGGTGGCCGTCACGTACTCGTAGAGACCGCTGCCGTTGAGCGCTGTGTAACCCGACGCCGGGGCAACCGCGGCGCCACCGTGGCCGTAGGAGTTGGTGTTGGTCGAGTTGATGTCCGCGGCCTGCATCTGGATCACCAGCAAGAGGTCGCCGGCGGCGATAGCCGTTGCCGCTCCGGTGGGGGCTCCGACCGAGATGCTGGTCGCGTCAGCGGCCGCGGTGCCGGTGCCGGGGTAGTACGTGTTCACGACCCCCGACAGCGTGCCGCCGGGGCCGGACCCACCCGGGGTGGCACAAGCACCGGCCGCCTGGGCAGCGGGTGCGGCCACGATCGAGGCGAGGGTCAGGACCGGAACGACCGCCGCGACAAGCGTCGTCGCTAGCAGCCGTGAGGTCCTACGCCGACCGCGTGCCGACAGCATCCACCCACCCTTCAGCTCGCATCCCCTACGGAAGGGTATGTGCTTGGCGGACACCTCCCCGAGAGGCACGCCGGGTTAACACACGGTGAAAAGGCACTCCCGCTGGAACCCTGCGTCGGCACCATTCGCGGCTGGTCGCGCTGTAGTCCCGGGCACTTCGGGTCGATAGAACGAGCACTATGGGCAAACAGCGGTCGCAGGCCGACGAGCAGGTCGCCGACCTGCTCCAGACAGCCAAGAGCTCGCTCGGGCTCAGCGTCGCGTTCCTGTCGCGGCTGGACGGCACGAGCCAGTTCCTCGAGGTCGTCGAGTCCTCGGTCCCGTTCCTCTTCAAGGAGGGGGCGACCCAGCGCCAGGAGACGTCCTTCTGCCAGGCGATCCTCGACGGGAAGCTCCCGCCGGTGATCCCCGACGTGAAGGCGTTCCCGGTCGCGATGGCGCTGCCGGCCGCCACGCTCCCTCGGATCCGGAGCTACGTCTCGGTCCCCGTGGTCTTGAGCGACGGCAGCTTGTACGGGACGTTCTGCGCCGCCGGCCTGACCTCCGACAAGGGCCTCACCAAGAGGGACAAGTCCTTGATGGACGTCCTCGCGCACGCGGCCGCGGTGATCATCGAGCCCGGCGTCGTGGCAGCCTCGCGCCGCGCGGAGATCGAGTCCCGCCTGCAGCCGATCATCGACGCCGAGGGCCCGGCCGTCGTGCTCCAGCCGATCGTCGACCTGGCCACCGGCACCCGGGTCGGCGCCGAGGCGCTCAGCCGCTTCCCGGCCGAGTGGGGCAAGGCGCCAGACGTCTGCTTCGCGGAGGCGCACAGCATCGGCGTGGGGCATCTCCTCGAGCTGCTCGCGATCGAGCGGGCGGCCGCATTCCTCGAGCAGGTGTCCGGGTACGTCGCCCTCAACATCTCGCCGGACACCCTGCTGACGGCGGAGGCCGCCGAGCTGCTCGACCGGCTCCCCCTCGAGCGCGTGCTCCTCGAGCTGTCGGAGCACGCTCCGGTCGAGGACTACGCAGCGTTGAAGGCTGCCCTCGAACCGGCCCGGGCGCGCGGCATGCGGCTGGCCATCGACGACGTGGGTGCTGGCTTCTCGTCGCTGCGTCACATCGTGCTGACCTCACCCGAGGTGATCAAGCTCGACCGCAGCATCGTCGCCGGCGTCAGCGCAGACCCGGTCTTCCGTACCTTGGTGAGGTCGTTGGTGGAGTTCGGCCACGGCTGCGACGCGGTCGTCGTCGCGGAGGGCATCGAGACCCGGGCCGACGCCGAGACGCTGCTCGAGCTGGGCGTGGACCATGGGCAGGGCTGGTACTACGGGCGCCCCGGTGGACCCGAGCACCTCAGCGAGTGCTGGCCGATCACCGGCA
Organism: Streptomycetales bacterium; assembly: GCA_025361995.1. Classification (GTDB taxonomy): domain Bacteria; phylum Actinomycetota; class Actinomycetes; order Prado026; family Prado026; genus JANYIP01. Next base: position 1,902 of record JANYIP010000012.1, read on the forward strand.
GCCCCGCCTCAGCAGGCACAGCACCCTCACAAGACGCGGGCGTCGCCGGGTCCCGTGATGCGGAAGCGGATGAGCAGCTGGCTCCCACGTACGGCAACAGCTGACGGACGGAACTCCCCGCTCTGCGCGGCCAGCCAGTTCATCACTGCTGTCACCTGCGCAGACTCGGCGCTGACCAAGGTGCCGTCGACGACGAGGATCGACACCTGGCGGAGCCGGTTCGCGAACAGCCCACCGGCGTCGGGGTCGGTGAACCCACCCACCGTCAGCGTGTGCTGCCAGCCGAGCCCCACAAGCATCGCGAGCAGCCGGCCGTCGACGTATCCGCTCACCGCCTGCTGGGCAGCATCCGGACTGAGCCGGATCGTCGTGCTGGTGAGCAGCTGTCGCCCGGCGTCGGCGCTGGCCGCCATCCGCGCGGCCCGCTGGCTCGCCATCTCAGCGTTCGCCACCTCAGTGCTCGGCGCGGCCTCGATCTCACGTACCTCGACCCGGCCCGCGCCGGCCCCGTATGAGGCGACCACGACCGATCCGGCGAGAGCGCGGCGGGTCTGCCCGGTCGCGCTCAACCCGGTCCTCAGTTGTGGTGTCGACACCACGAAGTCGTAGGCCTTCCAGTCGGTTGCGACAGCGGGAGCACGCAGCGCGTCGAGCTGGCGGTAGTCCAGCAGGTCCCAGGCCGGGGTGCCCGAGCGGGTGAGGGCGGCCATCACCCCTGCGTCGGCGACGATGCGTGCGTCGACCGGGAGGTTGGCGCTGACCCAGCTCTCGGTGAGGGCGACCGGGTCGGCTGACGCCGGGGCGAAGGCCGCTCGGACCCCGGTGTACAGACCCGGACCAGCGGCTGCGAGCACCACCAGCAGGACCACGAGGGCGAGCGCGGCGGCGACACGACCGACCCGCGGGTGCGTGGTCCGGACTCCGATCGTGGCCATGGCGAGCTTCCTTCCAGCGTGAGGATCAGAGGTCAGGACTGGGCGACTTGGGCAAACACGACGACATCATCGGGGTAGCGAGCCGTCGCGTGGTTGTACGCGCCCCCGCAGGTGATCAGGCGCAGCGCCGCCACCGGGACAGGGCCATAGACGGCTTGGCTCGGAAACGCGTTCTTGGCGTACTTCTGCGTGGTGAGGACCCGGAAGTTGACCGTGACCCCGTCGGAGCGGTGGACCACGATGAGATCGCCCGGGCGCAGCTGACTCAGGCGTAGGAAGACCGCGGGTCCGGTGAAGGAGTCGAGGTGCCCAGCGATGACGGCAGGCCCACGGTCGCCGGGGACCGGGCCGGCACTGAACCAGCCGGCCTGCTGCGGATTGCGGGGGGCTTGCAAAACCCCGTGCGCGTCAAGGCGCAGCGACGCCAGCGTGGAGCGCACGCCGATGGCCGGGATCTCGACGCTGGTGGGGACGATGTGAGGCAGCGGGGGCAGTGCCGTCACGGAGCCCTCTACGGTCGACGGAGCTGCGCTCGGCGCCAGCGGTGCGGCTGACCCGGCAGCTGACGTCCCCGCCGACGAGGCCGCCGACGAGGCCGCCGACGGAAGGATGACCCAGCCGACCGCCGCGACCACGATCCCGGCAGCCGCGGCGACCACCCAGTCCCGACGGGCCCTGCCGTTCATGCTCGGCTGGGTACGGGTGCCAAGCGGCGACGACGAGCGAGCACCGAGCCGGCGACCAGCAGTCCGAGCAGCACCGAGACGAGTGCGCGCACGCTGGCCAACCCGTCAGACCCGTCGGACCCGGCCGTCCCGCCCTCACCGGTCTCGACTCCCCCGGTCGGCAGGACCGCAGCCGCCGACGCGTCGGTGATCGACTTCAGGACCACCCCACCTGAGGTGGCCGAGTTGAGGACCAGGAGGGTGGTCACGCTGCCCGCTCGCAGATCCACCTGGGTCGTGGTCGGCGAGCTCCCCGCGTTGCTCCCGGCCACCTGCAGGGTCCAGCGACCCTGCGGCACCTCGGAGTACGAGCTGACCAGCCCGTACGCCGCGTCCTGCACCAGGACCGGGCCGGAGACGGCGCGGACCTCGACGGCTCCTGTGCTGGTGGACGCTTGGATCAGACGCACTCGAGACAGCGCCGCACCCGGGGCGGTGAGGTCGTCTGGCACGACCTGGAGGGCGAGACCGCCGGTCGGGCCGACAGCGAGCACGGAGTACGCCTTGCCGGCCACCACCTGCACGGTCTGCGTCAGCATGGCGGGAGTGCTGGCCGGGCTTCCGGCGGGACGCATCGCGACGGTGTACCGGCCGGGCGCAACCGAGCGGTAGGCAGAGACGTTCCCGTACGTGACGTCGGGAAGCGTGGCCGCTCCCGGGCTGGCCCCACCGAACGGGCTGAGCCACACGTCGACGGCTCCGGTGTCCGGCGAGAGGTGGGCCAGCCGCAGCCACCCGGTCGTCCTCGCAGCGCTCGTTGCGGCAGACGTCGAGGCGGAGGCAGGGGAAGCAGCCAGCGCCGGGATGATGAGGACCGCGGCGAGGCCGGCCAGGATCTGGAACCGGCGGCGGCTGCTGGTCACAACGGGTGTGCTGGGCATGGGAGACCTCCGAGCGGGGACCGGAAGGGTCGGTCCAGACGCTGCGATTCGGAGGACGGAGGTCAGCGGATGGGTCGTCTCAGAACAAACCACGAAGCGTGTTTGGACGGCTACCGTACGACGCCAAGCGGATCGGCAAAAGCGTACCCCCCAGCGCGGAAGAGGGCGATGATCCGCGGAAGCACGGCGACCGTGTTGCCGCGGAAGGACGACAGCTCCCGCTCCCCCTCGGCCGAGGCCTTGGCGTCGTGCATCAGGACCATCTGGTGCTTCCCCGACGAACCCGCCGCAGCCGCCGCCCTTGCCGCGTCGAGCATGGACTCCTGGAACGTGGCGGAGAGCGTGGCCGGGGCGTTCCAGTCCCCGGTGTCGGCGGTCCAGTGGCTGACAGACATCCCGCGGGCAGCCACGATCTCGGCCGTCACGGTGCTGAAGTGGTGCCCACCCGGCCCCCGGAAGAAGCGTGGCTCCGCGCCGCAGGCCGCGACGATCTGCTCGCTGGTGTCGTCGATCTGACCGGCCTGCACCTGCGCCGGCAGCCGGTCGAAGTGGCCACGCGGCACCGACCCGGGAACGTCCTGCGGGTGGGTGAAGGTGTGGTTGCCGATCACGTGACCCTCGGCGACGATCCGGCCCACCAGGTCCGGTCGGGACTGGACGTGCGCGCCGGTGACGAAGAATGTCGCGCGGACGTCGGCCTCGGCGAGGACAGCGAGCACCTCAGCCGTGTGGGGACCGGGACCGTCGTCGAAGGTGAGCGCCACCGTGCGCGAGGTCATCCGCGACTCCTCTTGCTCCTGCCGGGTAGGTTGCTCCCGCGCCTGGAGGAATCTATCCGTCCCTCTCGAAAGGTCGGGGCTTGACGCCGTACGTCCCGCTGGCCCAGCCCGGGTACGACGTGGCTGCCATCGACGCGCTGGCCGAGGCACTCATCCCGGCGGACGCCAAAGGTTTCGGGAGCAGTACTACGGCGCAGCGGCTGGTCGCCGAGGGCACCTCGCTCTTCGACGGGCGCTTCACCTTTCCCCTGCTCACGATCGACGCAGGTGCGGTAGCGCACAACATTGCGCAGATGGCGCGCTTCTGCACCGACCATCGGGTGGCACTGGCGCCGCACGCGAAGACCACGATGGCGCCGACGCTCTGGGCGGCTCAGCTCGACGCCGGCGCCTGGGGTCTGACGGTTGCCACCATCGGCCAGCTGCGGGTCTGCCGCGCCTTCGGGGTACGGCGGGTGCTGCTCGCCAACGAGCTGGTCGACCCTGCCGGGATCGGCTGGCTCGCCGCCGAGCTGCGTACTCATCCGGAGGTCGAGGTCTGCTGCTATGTCGACAGCCTGGACGGCGTTCGCCTGCTCGATGCCGGGCTGGCTGCGGGTGGAGCGGGTCGGCGGCTCTCGGTCCTTGTCGAGCTCGGCCACGGGGGCGGGCGTACCGGCGGGCGTACCGGCTGCCGGACCGTCGAGTCGGCCCACGCAGTTGCCGACGCGGCCCGCGCCACCAGCACCCTGGCGGTGGTCGGCGTCGCCGGCTACGAGGGCGGTCTCGCCCACCACCGCTCCCCCGCCGCACGCGACGCGGTGCACACCTTCTGCCGGCTGCTCGCCGAATTTGCTGCCGAGCTCGATCCGGCGCCGATCATCACGGCGGGGGGCAGCGCGTACCCCGACCTCGTCGTCGAGGCCTTGGCCGACACCACGAGCTGGGCCACCGTCGTCTTGCGCAGCGGCTGCTACGTCACGCACGACGACGGCGAGTACGCCCGGATCTCCCCGTTCACCGAAGCGGCCGGGAGCCCGTACCCCCTGGTCGCGGCGCTCTCGCTGTGGGCGCCGGTGCTGTCGCGTCCGGAACCAGGGCTCGCCCTCCTGGGGGTGGGTCGCCGCGACGTCGGCTTCGACCAGGGCTTCCCGGTGCCACGGACCCGCCGTGACCGGCTGGGCAGGTCGTCGCCACTGAGCCCCTCGGTGGCGCTTGTCACCGCGCTCAACGACCAGCACGCGTACCTCGAGGTGTCGCCGGAGGTGGAGCTGTCCGTCGGCGACCTGGTCGATCTCGGCGTCTCGCACCCCTGCACGACGATCGACCGCTGGCGCTTCATCGTTGAGGTCGACGGCAGCGATCGCGTGACCGGCGTCGTGCCGACCTACTTCTAGAGCTCGTCTGCGTCCACCTCCACGCCGGGGGTCGCGCGACTGTCGTACGCCACCCGCGCCGCGTCGATGTCGGTCATGTGCGCGCCGGCCCACTCCATGAGCGAGCCCACGGTCGCGAGCAAGGTGCGGCCCATCGGCGTCAGGGCGTAGTCGACCCGGGCCGGGATCACCGGGTGAACCGTCCTGTGCACGATCCCGTCCCGCTCAAGCCCGCGCAGTGTCACCGTGAGCATCCGCTGGCTGATGCCGTCGATGCCTCGGCGCAAGTCGTTGAAGCGGACGCTGCCGTCCCCGAGCCGGTGGATGACGTACACCGACCACTTGTCGCCGACCCGGTCGAGGACCTCGCGAGCCCGGCACGGCGCGACCTGTGCCGCCAAGTGCTCACTCGTCTCCATGATCACTCCAGCTGTCCGGGGTGTTGGGGTATCCCACCGTGCGACACGTTCTCTTCAGGTACTAGGTTACGAAGAAGTACCACATGTCAACTCGGATCGAACGTGGGAGAGACTATGACCTCCAGCCAGCCAGCCGTCCAGGATTGGATCAACAGCCTGCGTGCGTCGCACGAGCGATTCGCGGCACTGGTCAAGGACCTTGACGCCGACAGCCTGAACGCCCCCTCCTACGACACCGGGTGGACCATCGCCCAGGTCGCCTCGCACCTCGGTAGCGGCGGCGAGATATCCGGGCTCATGTTCGACGCCGGGCTGTCGGGTACTGATGTGCCCAATGGCGAAGTCATGCAGCCGATCTGGGCCACCTGGAACGCCCGCAGCGCCGTCGAGCAGCGCGACGAGGCCGTGGCGGCCGACGAGCAGTTCGTGCGCCGGTTCGAGGCGTTGAGCGAGGCGGAGCGCGAAAGCTACCAGCTGGACGTCTTCGGCATGCACCTGGACCTCGCCGGACTGGCTCGGCTGCGCTTGGCTGAGCACGCGGTGCACACCTGGGACATCGCGGTCGCGATCGAGCCGACGGAGACGGTAGCCGCCGACGCAGTCGAGCTCCTGCTCGACGGGCTCGGGGCGACAGCCGCCCGATCAGGCAAGCCGAGTGCCGAACCTTTCACGGTGCTGATCGCCACGACAGATCCGGAGCGCTCCGTGGTCGTGTCTGTCGGCGCGGCCGTGGCGATCGAGCCGGCCGACCCCGGTACGTCTGGGAACGGGACGCTCACGCTCCCCGCCGAGGCGTACCTGCGGCTGGTGTACGGCCGGCTGGACGCCGACCACACGCCCCCGCTGACCGAGAGCGGTACCCGAGGTCTGGCCGATCTGCGGGCGACGTTCCAGGGCTTCTGATCTACACCGCGTCTGGTTGACAGGGTCTGAACGCGAGGCGCGGGCGCCGCGCGGCTAGTGGCCGGAACCTCCGCCGTGACCGGAGGAGTTCCCGCCGCCGTGTCCGGAGGACTGGCCGCCGGACTGTCCACCGGACTGTCCGTTTCCGCGGCCGCCCCCGTTGCCGGGCGAGCTGTGGCCATTGGTCCCGTGTCCACCCTGCTGTCCACCCTGGTGGTCGCCGGGCTTGCCGCGGGCGTCGCCGTTCGGGTCGTCGAAGGAGTCCGGAGTGCCCTTGCCGTGGCACGGTCCGGCCGACGTCGGGTCGCCCGCAGCGAGGACGGCAGCGCACAGCTGCGTCACGGTCCCGCCCTTGGCGGCCGCGAGTGCGGTCAGCTTGGCGAGCAGCTCAGCCCGGTCAGGGCGCTGGTCCGCGCCCGCGACCACCGCTGGGTTGCTGAACGCGCGACACCACCCGTACACGAACCCGGCCGCCACCGGGCGAGGATGCGTCGGCTTGGCCGACGGCGACGCAGTCGGCGTCGGCGTACCGGTCGGGTCGCCGCTGTTCGAGGCAGACGCGCTTGCCGAAGGAGCGCTCGAGGTCTGGCCGGCGGCCACGATCGGGTGACCTCCGGACGTACCTGGCAGCGTGATCCCAGCGGCAGCGGCTGCGCCGCCGAGTGCGAGCGATCCGGCCACCGCGGCGATCGCCACCTTGGCTCCGAGAAGGGGAGTGAGCACAGTGCGTCTCCTTGCGGGTCGGGAGTCCGTGAACCTGCTCCCCGCCACCTCGGCGAAGGCCGCCACAGCTGCCGACGCCCCGGCGAGCTCGTTGGCGTGCCCCGGCCGACGCAGTGCGCCGATGGCATCGCCGAGTGCCTGCACCTGCGGTGAGGCGTCGGCAGCCAGCGGGTCACCGGACAGCAGTGCGTCCGACTCGTCGGCCGAGATGGCCGGCTCGCGGTGGCGGAAGGGGAACAGGTTCGAAGACATGTCACCTGGAGGAACGCCGTCGTCGCTCATCGCGTTACACCCCCCTCGCCAGGCATGCTGGACGAGACTACCGAAACGCCTTGTCCCTGCTCATCGCGCGCCTGCAACGTGCGGGCGAGCCGCTTGAGCCCGCGGTGGGCGAGGACACGTACCGCACCGCTCGACTTCCCGACGAGCTGGGCGATCTCTGCGTTGTCGAGCCCGCCGACCACCCGCAGCATCACGACCTCGGCCTGGTCCGGCGGCAAGGTGCGTACCAGAGCGATCGCCTGACGGGTCTCCTCGGCGTGGAGCACATGGTCGGCCGTCTCGTCCGTGGCGCCGGTGGGTTCCTGCGACGTGCCGTCCTCCGGCAGCGACGCCACCGGACGGCGTGCCTCTCGCCGGGCGGCGTCGATCACCTTGCGTCGGGCGATCGTGAAGACCCAGGCACGGAAGCTGACCTCGTCGCCGTCGAACCGGTGGATCGCTCGTGCCACCTCGAGCCACGCGTCCGCAGCGGCATCCTCGGCGTGATCGGGCGAGTGAACCTGGAGGAAGCGCGACACTCGCGGCTGTACGTCGCGGTAGATCGCCTCGAACGCCCGCTCGTCGCCGTCACGTGCGCGGGCCAGGAGCTCGTCGAACGGCGGGGGCAGCACGCCATGAGACATCGGCCGCGCGACACCCGATCTTGAAGGGAGCTCAGCCGCTTGGCTGGCGCCAACAGGTCCCACGGCAGGTCAGTTGGCAGGTCAGCCGGCTAGTCAGTCTCCGGTGACGCCGTCGATCCGCTCCCTGATGAGGTCGGCATGACCGTTGTGCCGCGCGTACTCCTCGATCATGTGGACGTAGATCCAGCGGATGTCGCGAGTGCGCTCCGGGTGGTCGCCACGACTCGCGACGACGTGGTCCAGACCCAGGTCGGCGACCGCCGATCGCGAGAGAGCGCACTCTGCGGTGAAGACGTCGAGGTCGGCCGCTCCGTCGGCGTCGTCCACGTCGTCGAAGTCGGCGTCCGGACGTTCGTCGGTTCCGAACGGGTAGCCGACCTCTGCCTCGTCCCGCTCAGCGGCATGCATCGAGAACCACCAGCGCTCGACGTCGGCCATGTGCCGGACCAGGCCGAGCAACGACAGCGCCGAGGGCTCGACCGGGCGCAGCTTGAGCTGTTCGGCCGTCAGGCCGCTGCACTTGAGGAGCAGGGTCGAACGGTGGAAGTCAAGCCACTGGTCGAGCGAATCTCGTTCGCCGGCGATCCTTCTCGGTTCGGTACGTTCGACGGCCGGAGCCGTCCAGGGCGATGTCATGGCTCGGGACCCTAGCCCAGCCGACTGCACCGCACCGCCAAGTCCGTCGCCACCCTCCTGGCCCCCAGCCCCCCACCCCACTTCCCCGTCGATCATGAAATTATGGTTGCCGCCGGTCGACAAACGTGAAAGTTGTTGCTGGGTAACGGGTTTGGTTCGTGTTTGGGACTCTGTCGGTGGTGCTGTCTAGGGTTTGAGTCATGTCGATCACTGCCGAGCTGGACGCACTGGACCCCATCGGTCTGGCCGCGGCGATGCGCCATGGAGCCAAGCGGCTAGCGGTGATGCCGCTGTGGTCGCTGCCGAGCGATCAGACCCTGCCGCTGGTCAACGCCCTGACGGCGGCGCGGGCGTCGTTGGATGCGGCTCGGTTGGCTGCGATCCGTGAGGTTGACACCCGGGGTACGGCGATCGAGGCCGGGGCGTCGTCGACGTCGGCGTGGTTGAAGACGGTGGGGTTGCAGCGCCCCGGTGCCGCGGCTAGTGACGTACGGGTGGCCGCGGACCTGGCCCAGTGCTACCCGGCGACCGCTGCCGCGTTGGCGGCGGGGGAGGTGTCGTTGGCGCACGTGCAGGTGATCTGCCGGCTGCTGAACTCCCTGCCCGCCACCGTCGACGCCGCCACAGTGGCCGAGGCGGAGGCGCAGATGCTGGACCTGGCCCGGGTGCACAACCCCACCGACCTGTCCGTCCT
>JANYIP010000032.1 GCA_025361995.1 Streptomycetales bacterium
CGTCGATCATGAAAAAATGGTTGTGCCCCGAGGCGGAACCCAGCCTCGCGAGATCAGTGCCTCCGCCGTAGCTCTGACCAGCGCCCGCCAGCCACGAAGGACGTCACCTCGATCCACGACGAGGATGTGCCAACCTCGCTCAGACTCGATCCACCGACGCCGTGCCAGGTCATGAGCTCGGTCGGCGGGGGCGTCGTGGTTTTCCATACCGTCGTACTCGACGGCCACCAGCTCACTCTCGTACCCCATGTCGAGCCGGTACGGAAGCGCGTCGAGCGGGCGAGGTACCGGGATCTGAACCCTTGGTCGTGGCAGACCTGCATCGATCAGTCGCACCCTGGTCCACGTCTCCATCGGCGACTCGGCCAACGGCTCCGCGTACTCCACCGCCCAGCGCAGCTGCCTGACGCCCCGACGCGAGTCGAAACGATGGAGCTCGCACTGGAGCTCGGCGGCGGTCACCAGTCGTGCGTACAGAAACGCATCGACGGCGGCAGCGGCGGGCATCCGCGCCAGGAGTCGTCCGCAGTCCAAGGCCGTCCTTAAGGGCGTGGTGACGGGGACTCCGCAGAGCATCGTGACGTCAACCGGTTGCAGATCGACCGACGAGTAGCCAAGCACACCGCGGCGATGAATCGTGTTCGCCTCCGCGTCCACCAGGACCTGTACAGGTGCGAGTTCCGGTCTCACAGCACCGGGGGCGGAAACGTCGATGCCGTACAACCACGCTGCCGACTCGCGGCTAACCATCGATCCACTAGGTATCGCGAGAGCAAGGGCGGCCGCCCGCTGCTGCAAGCCCTCGGGTTCACGCGAGTCCGCGTACACGCCGTGGAAGACGCGCCGAACCGCACCGCTCGCGACCAAGCCACGAACCATCTGCCGCGAGACGCCGGCCGCCGACGCCATCGACATCGTGAAGGGAGAGCCGGGAAGCTGAGGCATCGGACGAGCATGGGTGATCATCCGACGACAACGACGGTTGTCCACAGGGCAATCCGAAATCCAGGGGCTCCGCAGGATCTCGGGCAACCATTTCTTCATGATCGGCGGGAGAGGGGTGGGGGGTGGCGGGTGGGAGGAGTGGGGGAAGTAGGGCAGGCTGAGGGTATGACGGAGACCGTGACGGGCGGGCCGGCCGCGGGGCCGGTCGGGGGCCTGGCGATCGAGGTGCGTGGGCTGCGCAAGTCCTACGGCGCCGTCGACGCCGTGGCTGGGATCGACCTCGACGTCCACCGGGGCGAGGTGTTCGCCCTGCTGGGCCCCAACGGCGCCGGCAAGACGACGACCGTCGAGATCCTCGAGGGGTACCGCGACCGCACCGCCGGCGAGGTCACCGTCCTTGGCCACGACCCGGCTCGGCCCGACGCCCGCTGGCGTACGCGGATCGGCATCGTGCTGCAGTCGACCTCTGACCAGGCCGACCTCAGCGTCGACGAGGTTGTCCGGCAGTTCCACACCTACTACCCCGCGCCACGCGACCCCGACGCAGTGATCGACGCGGTCGGCCTGACCGAGAAGCGGTCGGCTCGGGTACGCACGCTCAGCGGAGGCCAGCGCCGGCGGCTCGACGTAGCCCTCGGCATCCTCGGCGACCCCGAGCTGCTCTTCCTCGACGAGCCGACCACGGGCTTCGACCCGGAGGCGCGGCGGCAGTTCTGGGAGCTCATCGAGTCGCTCAAGGCCGAGGGCACGACGATCCTGCTGACCACGCACTACCTCGAGGAGGCGGAGCGGCTCGCCGACCGGGTCGGCGTCATCGCCGCCGGCCGCCTCATCGAGGTCGGTACGCCCGCCACGCTCGGCGGTCGGGCCGTCGCCGCCACGACCGTGAGCTGGCTCGAGGACGGCGAGCCACGCAGCGTACGTACGGACTCCCCGACCCGCACCGTCCGCGAGCTGTCGTCCCGCTTCGAGGGCGGGGAGATCCCCGAGCTCGCCGTCCTGCGCCCGAGCCTCGAGGACATCTACCTGCGCATGATCACCACTGACGCAACCGCGGAGCCGGTCGCATGACCATGCCGCCACTGCCGCCACTGCCGCCACTGCCGCCACTGCCCCCGATGCCCTCGTTGCTGCGCGTCTCGCTAGCGCGCGCTCGCGTCGAGCGGCTGGCATTCGTGCGCGACCGGCTCGCACTGTTCTTCACGTTCTTCTTCCCGCTCGTGCTGCTGCTGATCTTCGGGTCGGTGTTCACCACCACGCTCGCGCCCGGCGTCACCTTCAGCCAGTACTTCGTCGCCGGCATGATCGCCTCCGGCCTGCTGAGCACGGGGTTCCAGAACCTGGCGATCTCGATCCCCATCGAGCGGGAGGATGGGACGCTCAAGCGGCTCGCCGGCACCCCGTTGCCCAAGGCGGCCTACTTCGCCGGCAAGGTCTCGCTGATCCTCTCCGGCCTGGTCGTGCAGGTCGCGCTGCTGCTGGTGATCGGGATGGCGCTGTTCGGGATCAAGCTGCCTGCCACCGCGTTCAAGTGGTTCACGTTCGGCTGGCTGCTGCTGCTCGGAACAATCGTGTGCACGCTGCTGGGCATCGCCTTCTCCAGCGTCCC
>JANYIP010000082.1 GCA_025361995.1 Streptomycetales bacterium
TCCCCCCCAGTCGTACGCCCCGACAACCACTCGCACCGGCCGACCATGTGGTCGAGACCGAGTCCCCGTCCGCGAGTGACGACGTGAGTCTAGGGAGGCTGCGTGGGAGGGTTCCAGGGCGGAGGCCAGGAATAGTACGAACGTAGGACAGGGTCGGCCGTTCGGCTCCCAGATCGGCCAAGAACCGTGACGCAGCGTGGCGATTCGTCACAGAAATTGCACCCTCTAGCCCCTTGGTCATCGAGGCCGTCGCCGTTAGGCAGGATCACCGTTGAAGCTGTTCTGGGCCCGCTCGAGTCCTTCGAGAACGATCGCCTCGACGGCGTCCGCCGCCCGGTCGGTGTTGAAGCCCAGCTCGCGCTGCTCCAGGTTGCTGAACGCCTTGAGCACGAAGGCCGCCGGGTCCTGCTGCCCGGGCGGTCGACCGACGCCGAAACGTACGCGCAGGTAGTCGGGGCTGCCCAAGGACTTGGTCACCGACCGCAACCCGTTGTGGCCGCCGTCGCCCCCGCCCCGCTTCAGCCGCAGCGAGCCGTACGGGAGGTCGAGCTCGTCGTGGACCAGCACGATGGCGTCCAGCGGCACCTTGAAGAAGTCACGCAGCGACGCCACAGGTCCGCCCGACAGGTTCATGTAGGTCTTGGGCTTCGCGAGCACGACCCTGGCCCGGGTCGGCGAGCCGGGGCTGCCGAACGCTCCCTCGACCACGTCGGCCCGACCGCGGTGCGCCTTGAAGCGGGCGCCCATCCGCACGGCCAGCAGGTCCACGACGCCGAATCCGGCGTTGTGCCGGGTGTTCGCGTACGTCGGGCCGGGGTTGCCCAGCCCGACCACCAGCCAGCGCCGGTCGGCCGCGGCGCTCTCGGGATCGGCCACGACCTGGGGGGTCAGCCCTCGTCCGGAGCCTCGGCGTCGCCCGGCTCGGCCGGAGCTGCCTCGGGCTCGGCTTCCTCGGCGGTCGGTGCCGCGAGGGTCACGATGATCTGCTCGGGGTCAGCGATGAGCGTCGTACCCGTGGGCAGGACCAGCTCGCTCGCGCGGATGACGGTGCCCACCTCGTGGCCGTCGATGTCGACGATGATCTCGGTGGGGATGTGGGTGGCCTCGGCCTCGACAGCCACCGCCGCGATGTTGAGCTCGATGACCGCGCCGACGACCCGACCGGTCAGCGTGATCGGGACCTCGACGGTGACCTTCTCGCCGGAGCGGACGATCACCAGGTCAATGTGCTCGAGCACCTGCTTGACCGGGTCACGCTGCACCGACTTCGGCAGCGTGAGGAACTGGGTGCCCTCGAGGTTCACCTGGAGCAGCACGTTGGCGGTCTTGAGCGCGAGCATCAGCTCGTGGCCGGGGAGGGCGACGTGGGTGGGGTCGGCGCCGTGGCCGTAGATGACGCCGGGCACCAGACCCGCCCGCCGGGTACGACGCGCTGCGCCCTTCCCGAACTCGTTGCGGGGCTCAGCCTTGATGCGGACCTCGGACACGGGAACTCTCCTGATCTGGGTTGCGCTCGATGATCTCGGTTGCCTGCGGTGAGCGGGAACGTCGGTGGCAGCCTCGGGGGGCGCAGGACGACCCAACCGCGTCGATCACGGAGAACCTACGGGCAGGCCGTCAGGCATCCCTCGCCGGGGCAACCCCCGAAGTCTAGAGGACCGCCGTACCTCCCCCCAACTCGCCCACCCCCATTTCCGCGTCGATCTTGAGCAATTGCTCGGCGACACGCCGTGTGGTGCGGGCAATTGCTCAAGATCGACACGGGAAGTGCTGGTCAGGCGTTGCTGGTCAGGCGTTGCCGTCGAAGAGGCTGGTCACCGAGCCGTCGTCGAAGACCTCGCGGATCGCCCTGGCGATGAGCGGGGCGATCGAGAGCTCGGTGAGCTTGTCGAAACGCTTCTCCTCCGAGAGCGGCAACGTGTTGGTGACGACCACCTCGGAGATGCGGCTGTTCTTGAGCCGGTCGACCGCCGGGCCCGAGAAGACCGCGTGCGTCGAGGCCACGATCACGTCGGCGGCACCGTTGTCGAAGAGCGCGTCGGCGGCCTTCACGATGGTCCCCGCGGTGTCGATCATGTCGTCGATCAGGACGCAGATCCGGCCGCGTACGTCGCCGACGACCTTGTTGACCAGGGCCTCGTTGGGGACCAGCGGGTCGCGCGTCTTGTGGATGAATGCCAGCGGGGTACCGCCCAGGACGTTGGTCCAGCGCTCGGCCACCCGGACCCGGCCGGCGTCCGGGGAGACGACGGTGAGCCGGGAGACATCGACCCGGCCGCGTACGTACTGGGCCAGCAGCGGCAGCGCGAACAGGTGGTCCACCGGACCGTCGAAGAAGCCCTGGATCTGCGAGGTGTGCAGGTCGACGGCCATCAGCCGGTGCGCGCCCGCGGTCTTGAGGAGGTCGGCGATCAGCCGGGCGGAGATCGGCTCGCGCCCGCGGTGCTTCTTGTCCTGCCGTGCGTACGGGTAGAACGGCATGACCACGGTGATCCGCTTG
>JANYIP010000115.1 GCA_025361995.1 Streptomycetales bacterium
ATCGAGAACCAGACTTCGACCAGGTTCATCCAGGAAGCGTGGGTCGGGGTGAAGTGCACGACCACGCGAGGGTTCGCCGCCAGCCAGGCGTTGACCGCGGGGTGCTTGTGCGCGGCGTAGTTGTCCATCACCAGGTGCAGCTCGACCCCGGGGTAGGCCGCGGCGACTTGGCGCAGGAACGCGACGAACTCGGTGTTGCGGTGCCGGGGCTTGCACGCAGCGGTGACCTGACCGGTGGCGATCTCCAACGCCGCGAACAGCGTCGTCGTGCCGTGCCGGACGTAGTCGTGGGAGCGGCGCTCGGCCAGCCCTGGTTGCAGGGGCAGGATCGGGGCGGTGCGGTCCAGGGACTGGATCTGTTGGGTCGGGGACGGGACGCCGTGCAGCATTTTGGCTGTTGGTTTTCCCGTCCCCGCCCGCCGAACCCGGCGTGCGAGTTCCCCCGCACCGGGCTCTCCACGTGATCTGTTGGTCATGCGATGAGTTCTGAGACCCGCCCGACGAACGCCTCATCGTCGTGGTCGGTGTGGCGGAATCGTGCGCCCGCTGGGTCGACCTCGCCGATGTTGTATGGCGTGCTGATCTTCGCGCCGCGGAACCGGTAGCGCTCGACCCGCATCTTCGCCGGGTTGTAGAGGACCAGACCGTCCTCACAGATCCGGTCGGTGCCGTAGTACCGGTTCCGGGTCTGTTTCCAGGTCAGGTGGGGGTGCTTGCGGCGAATCCAGTAGATCATTCTCCACCACGCGTAGTAGCCGAGGTAGGAGAATGTCTTCTTGGACGCCCCGTAGCGGAAGTAGGCAGCCCAACCCCGAAGAATCGGGTTGATCTTCCGCAGCACCTGGCTGAGCCGAAGTGAGGTCGTCTGAGGCCCGGTGGCCTCCTTGATCTTGTGCATCACCCTGGCCAGCGCCTCCTTCGAGGCGATGGTCCGCACCACACGGCGACCGTCGCGACCGGGCCACCGCTGGATGCGGAAACCCAAGAACACGAAGCCATCGTCGATGTGGGTGATGTGGGTCTTGCTCTCCGAGAGGGTCATCCGCAGCTTTGTTGCCAGCATCTGACCGACCTGCGCCCGGATCGCTTCCGCGTCGGACCTGGTGCCGTGCACGAGCACGACAAAGTCGTCGGCGTAACGGATCAGACGGTAGTTCGGCAGCCCTTTGCGGCGGCGATGTGCCCGCCGCCACGGCGGGCTCATGTCCTGTTCCCAGACCGACGCAAAGTGCCGGTCCAGGACGGACAGGTAGATGTTGGCGAGCAGCGGTGAAGCGACCCCGCCTTGTGGCGTGCCCGTCAAGCTCGCCACCAGACCACCGTGCTGCTGGAGGATCCCGGCCCGCAGAAACCCTCGGACCAGGCGCAGCACCTTGCGATCGGTGATGCGTTCTCCCACCAGGTCCATCAGGATCTGGTGATCGACATTGTCGAAGCACGCGGTGATGTCCCCTTCCACCACCCACTCATAGGAGCGGCTGGTGAGCTGGTGGATCTCGGCGATAGCGTCTTGGGCCCGACGCCCGGGTCGATACCCGTAACTGGACGGGTAGAAGTCGACCTCGAAGATCGGTTCCATGACCAGCTTGAGGGCCATCTGTGCAACCCGGTCCCGCAGCGTCGGAATCCCCAAGGCGCGCAGTTTCCCGCCCCTCTTGGGGATCATCACCTGCCGAACCGGCAACGGAGTGAACGAACCGTCCCGCAACGAGGTTCGCAACTCCTCCAGGAACGCGAACACCCCCTGGTCCTCGACGTCGACGCGAGTCACCGCGTCGACGCCTGCTGTCATGGCGCCCTTGTTGCCCGCGACCCGGTCCCAAGCCACCACCAACGTGGCCCGGTCCCAGACCAGGTTGAACACATCAGCGAACCGGCGTTCCGGTTCGTTCCTTGCCCAACGATGCAGCTTGCGCTGATGCTCAAGTACCCGCCCCGCAGCCTCCCCGAAAGTCGGCCACACAAGCGATGCGCCGCTATTCAACGACGACCTCCTCCCCACCAGTCCTGCTGCTGATCACGCTGCCGCCCTTCCCGATGTGACCGGCTCTCCCGGCCTCGCAGTACTACGGCGGCTCCGCCACGACCCGATGCCATCAGCGGGCGTCGCGCCTGCCCCTCGGCCGGCAGGGCGCCGGTCGGGTCGGGCGACACCGGATCGCTTCCCACGTTCACTGGTGTCCGTTACGACGGGGACCGGCGCCCAGCTATACCCCGGTGGCATCGCCACGGGCCGCACATCACAGTCTTGGCCCGGGCCTCCCGCCGCCCAAATCTCAAAGACGACGGAAGCAGACAGATCAAAAGCCACGACCTGCCCAGCACCACGAAGCGACCCATCCACCAGATTCAGCAGGTCGCCGACGACTGACGAGGCTTCAACCACTGGTTCAGTTCCCTTACGCCTTCCCGTCCTCGCTAGCGGGCACGAGCCGTCTGGCAGTACCGACCCGTCCCTACCTTGTCGAGGCTGCTCCCGGCCTCGCCCCCAACCCAGGGTTCGGCCTGCCTCCAGCTTCAACCAGTCACTGTGATGACCGGCGGCGGGCACCTCCTCCCGCACGGCTAACACCAGCGCCTCGTGGCGCACGGGACTTCTCGTCCACGCACAGCACGACCGCGTTCTCCGGCGGGGCCAGGTACAGCCCGACGACGTCGGTGACCTTGGCCACCAGAGCCGGGTCGGTGGAGAACCGGAACGACTCAGCCCGCCAGGGCTGGACCCGGTACTCCCTCCACGCCCGGGCCACGGTGGCGTCCCCGATCCCCAGGTGGGCGGCCAGCAACCGGCTCGACCAGTGCGTCACCGCGTACTTCTTCGGCGGCGGGGTCAACGTCGCGGCCACGAGCTGGCGGTGGTCCACCGTGCGCGGACGCCCCGACCGCGCCTCGTCTTCCAGACCGGCCAGACCAGCGCGCTCGTAGCGCTCCCGCCACCCGATCACCGTCGGCCGCGACACCCCGACCTGCGCGGCGATCGCCGTGTTCGACAATCCCTCCGCCGACAGCAGCACGATCCGGGCCCGCAGCGCCAGCCCCGCCCGACCCGACGAGGCACGCGTCAACCGCACCAGCTCGTCACGCTCACCCTCACGCAACCCCAAAGCCGGGGCAGGACGATTCGCCATACCCCATCGTCCCAGCCAACCAACCGTCAATCAACTAACGACGCGCGGCACTAAGTCAGCGCCCCAGCGCCAGCAGGTCTCGCGCCCCTTCTGCCTTCCCCGCTGCCCTGCGTACACGGGCAAAGCCCAGGAGGTAGATCATCTCGACCAACGGTTGCCCGTACGACCAGTACGTCGTCGGCAGCATCGTCCAGGCGGCATCGGCCGGGGCCGTAGTCCCCCTGGTTGTAGTTTGGTCATCGCGTCCGCCCACTGCCCCCGCCCAACGGTGGTGTAGCCGGAAGCTTCGGCATCGGCCAGCCAAGTTGCCAGCTCCGCACGCGCCCGCTGGCTGGATACGAAGTCACCGGCCCGGGCCAGATCGACGACCAGGGCAGCGTGGATCGTCTCCTGAGCCGGCAAGCCCGCTGGGGGCGTGTGATGTCCGGTGAGCGTCGCAGTCGCCGCAGGGAGTCGGCGGCGTCGGCCTCGACCAGGCAGACCTCCACGGTTTCCGGTTGCATGACCGGTCGTACGGCCGCCCACCGCTGGTACAGGTCATCGCGCTGGCTAAAGCGGGCCGACATCATCGCGCGTGCGCACAGCACCGGACGTTTGACCGATCGATTCGTCGGGGACAGCCTCCAGCCCGCGCACCAGCGTCGACCCCTCGATGTAGTACGCGGTCGCTGTCCGGTCGAGCCGTGACTCGATCAGGTCCAGCGCTAGGTCGTACGCCGCTGCTGCCAGCGCGCGACATCGCCCGCTCGAGGTCGGATGCGGCGAAGAGCAGCGCGGCCTTGCGGTGCAGCTCTGCCCAGCGGGAGGGCTCATCCCGCTCGGGCAGCTCACCCAGGTGGCCCCGAATCACCGAGTGCAGCTGCCAGCACATCGGCGACTGCTGGGGCACCGGCGACAGGAACAGGGCGTTACGCTCGAGGTAGTCCATGTGGGCCGCGGCATCGAGCTGGCCTCGCAGTTCGTTCGCATCCTTGACGCTCAGTGTGTCCAGCACGGCTGTGTCGAGCAGGAACTGCTGGACCTGCGGAGGTTGAGCCAGGAATACCTCCTCGGTGAGGTAGTCCGCTGAGTCGCGGCCGGTGTCACCCAGCTGCGTCCGCTCGGGGTCGATCACAGCCAACGGCAACCGAGCCGTCAGAGCGACTGCAACCGGCCAGCCACCCGTGAGCTCCTGGATGGCTGACACATGAGCAGCGATGTCGTCCTCGCCGCGAACCCTACGCGCAAGCAGCGCATCCCGGGTCTCCTCAGGCGAGAAGAAGAGATCCTTGCCGCGGACCCGCACCACGTTGCCAGCGACCACGCCTCGGGCCAGCCGGAGGGGGGGCCGGGTACGCGAGACCAGCGTCAACCGCATCCTCGGGCCCAGACCCGCGACCAGCGAGTCCAGCGCCGCCAATAGGTGCGGGTCGACGACGAAGGGGAGGTCGTCGATCACCAGGATCCTTCTCGCCGTGCCCTTCGCTCAGGCTCGCAAGCCTAGCTTCGGGTGTGCGGCTCTCCTTGCGCCCCGGCTCTAGCTGTTGCGGTCTTCGATCCGGCCGCGGGTGCGCTGGTCCGGCGGTACGCGGTACAGCGCCGCGAGGCCTCGAGCGGTGTTCCACATGGCGCCGCCGAGACCGAGCACGAGCAGTGCGCCGGACACCGTCGTGTAGTGACCTTGGGCTGTCGAGACCGCTAAGGCGACGAATCCCAGGCCAAGGAATGCGATCAGCCTCAGGCCGTACCGCTTGACCGTTCGCTGCTGACTGGACTGACTCATCGCGCTCATCCCTTGACCGACCCGGCGGTGAGACCGCGGACGAAGAATCGCTGCATCGACAAGAACACGATGACAGGGATGATCATCGAGAGGATGCCGCCAGCAGTGACGAGCTCCCACCCCGTCCCCTGCTGACCGAGGAGGTTGTTCACTGCGATGGTCACCGGCTGGTTCTCACCGGGACCGATGAACACCAGCGCGACGAGCAGGTCGTTCCACGTCCAGAGGAACTGGAAGATCGCGAAGGCTGCCAGTGCGGGCGTGGACATGGGAAGGATCAGCCGCCAGAACGTGGTGAAGTGACTGGCGCCATCGATCTTGGCGGACTCGATGACCTCCTTCGGCAGCGTGGACATGTAGTTGCGCAGGATGAAGATCGCGAGCGACATGCCGAACCCGATGTGGGCCAGCCAGGCGGCCGGGAACGTCCCCGCGAGGTGGAGCTGGGAGTAGAGCTGGAGGATCGGCACGAAGGCCACGTAGTTCGGGATGACAAGCATGCTCACGATGAGGATGAACAGGGTGTCTCGTCCGGGGAACCGCATGAAGGTGAAGGCGTAGGCCGCGAAGGCAGCGATCAGGATGGGGATGAACGTCGCGGGCAGCGCGATGGCGAGGCTGTTGATGAGGGCAGTGCCGATGCCGGCCTGGTGGATCGCGTCGGTGTAGTTGGCGGTAGTGAGCTGGGGAATGTACTTGAACGGGTGGAGGAAGACCTCCCACCAGCCGGAGGAGTTGGAGTCGTCGACCGTACGGAACGACGTGACGATGACCCCGAGGGCGGGAACTATCCACAGGAAGCAGATCAGGAGGACCGAAATCTTGACGGGCCAGCTCGCCCGACCTGCGCCTCCCTCGCCACCTGCGCCGCGCCGCTTCTTCTTCGGGCGCACGTCGGTCGGGGGAGCCAATGTGGCTGTCATCGTGCTGCCTCCTCGGCCCGGAAGTGCCTGACCTGGTAGATCATGATCGGGATGACGGCGACCGTGAGCATCACCACGATGGACGCTGCGGCACCGTTGTTGATGTTCGTGAACAGCTGGTTGAAGAAGTCCACGCCGATCACGTTCGTGTTGAAGTTCCCGTTCGTCATGACGTAGACGATGTCGAAGATCTTCATGACGCCGATGGTGACTGTGACGAAGACGGTCACGATCGTGCCCTTGATCTGCGGAAGGATCACCCGACCGAAGATCTGGCGCTCGTTGGCGCCGTCGATGCGAGCTGCTTCGAGGGTCTCAGTCGGGACTCCTTTGATCGCTGCGGACAGCAGGACCATGGAGAACCCGATCTGCATCCACAGCATCATCACCATGAGCAAAATGCTGTTGAAGTGCAGTGTGCTCGTAGCGAGCCACGGAATTGGTTGCCGGCCGAAGGCCGTCCAGATCGCATTCAGGAGACCGATCTGCGGCTGACCGGGAGGGCTGTACGCGTAGACGAAACGCCACACTGTCGCAGCGCCGACCGCGCTGATCGCCATCGGCAGGAAGATGATCGTCTTGGACGCCTTCTCCGAACCCGGCCTGAGGTGGTCAGCGAGAATCCCCACCGCGAGACCGAGCACGATCGTTGCTGCGGGCACGATCAGGATCCACAGCAACGTGTTGTAGAGCGTCTGCTGGAAGTCGTGGGACTTGAGCAGGTCGGTGTAGTTCTTGGTGCCCACAAATTTTGTGCTGTCGTCGTTCTTGAAGCTCAGGAAGACCGTCCGGATGGCGGGATAGATCAGGTAGAGCGTGATCGCCAGGAACGCCGGGGCGATGTAGGCGTACGGCTTGATCCGATCTTCCCACTTGCCCGGGAGAAACTCGACGATCTTGTTGAGAATCCAGTACAGGACGAGCGCGACGCCGATCCCCGCAAGGACGGTGAGTATCGCTGAGAACCCTTTGAAGAGCACTGGCCCCTACCTTCCTTTGAGGAGACTCAGCCGGCGTGGTCGAACCGCGGGGGCGTGCGGGTCCATGTCCGCACACCCCCGCGGAGATCTCGGCTAGCCGCTTGGCCAGCTCCCGTCGATCGCCTTCAGTGCGGAACTGAGGTCTTCCGACCCACTGACCCATGTGGTCATCTGCTTCCAGAACGAGCCGGAGCCAACCGTGCCGGGCATTGCATCAGATGCGTCGAACCCGAACGCGGTCGCAGCGTAGGCCACCTTGGCGTACTGCTGCGTCAGCACCGACTTGTAGTCGGTCAGCGGGAAATCCTTGTGCGGGGACAGGAAGGACGAGCCGTTGCCCGCGGCGATCGACCCGAGGTCAGTGGCCGCAAGGAGCTTCATGACCGCGCGTGCTGCGGGGCTGTCTTTGAAGATTGCAGCCGTGTCGCCGCCACCCTCCACCGGGTTGTCGCCACCAGCGGTGGCCGGAGGCATTCCGAAGACGCCCACATTGGACGGCAGATCCGCCTGGATGTCCTTCGGGAAGAAGGCCGTGATGAAGCTGCCCTGCTGGTAGAGGAGGCATCCCGGCTTCGGCTGGAACATGGGAGTCCCGGCCGTCTGGAAACTCGTGCTCGCGATCGCGGTGCGCCCACCGGGGACGTTGCCCGAGGTGAAGAGCAGCTTGGCCATCTCATTGCCTGCCTGGGTGACGATCGGCGAGTCGAACTTCACCTTGTGAGAGATCCAGTCGTTGTACGTCTGGATCCCGCCGTACCTCATGACCAGGTTCTCCAGCCAGTCAGTAGCGGGCCAGCCGGTACCGGTACCCGATTCGATCCCGGCACACCACGGCGTGATGCCGTCAGACTTGATCTTGTCGGTGAGCGTGTTCAGCTCATCGATCGTGGTGGGGACGGTGTATCCCTTCGCGTCCCAGATCTTCTTCGGGTAGAAGATCAGTCCCTTGAGGTTCGCACTCACCAAGATGCCGTAGAGCTTGCCGTCGAACGTGGACGTGTCTAGCACCCCTGGGATGTAGCTCTGCTTCAACGCAGCGACGTCAAGGACGTTGTCGAGGGGCGTCACGTGCGCCTTGAGCTGCTGAATCACGCCGGGCTGCGGGACCATCGCGATGTCCGGGGCGGCGTTCGCCTGCACCTTGGTGGCGATGATCTGGTTGATGTTGTCGACCTTGGTCCACTTGACGTTGATCCCGAGTGCCTTGGCCTCAGGATCAAGCTTGGCGGACAGTCCGTCGATGATCGGCTGGTCCATCGACGACCAGACGTTGATCGTCGCGCCTCCGAAGTTCGACGACCCGCCCGACGTCGAGCTGCCGCCGCCGGTGCTCGTTCCTGTGCTCGAGCTCGAGCATGCAGCGAGCAGCAGCGCGACCGTACCTGCGGCCGCAGCCACTTTGAAGCGCCTGGAACCTCTCATCATCTGACTCCTGTTCGACCGAGGCGGGACTGGCTGATTCGGGTACTCGACGTCGAACATCGAGTATGCTTATTCGAATAAGTGGACCGTGCCCGCTCATTGCGTTCATGTCAAGGCATCGTTACCGGTCCGTTACGAGCGGCCCACTTGGCGCGGCGGAGGGAGCGAGACATGGTGCAACTCCTCGAGTGCGGACCCCGTGTGCATCGCCAAGAGGCCGGAGCGCTGTCAGCCTCGCGCGGGTGGGCGTGCAGGCCCGGCCACCGAGCCACGAAGGACAAGCGGGCAGGACACGTAGGTCCGCGGGGGGAGCAGGCGGACGTCCTCGGTCAGCACCTTCTGCGTTGCCCAGTGGCCCATCTCGTAGTAGGGCAGACGGACGGTGGACAGGCCCGGATGCACTTCGGCCGACGACTCCTGCCCGTCGTAGCCCATGACGGAGATGTCCGAGGGGACTCGCAGGCCTGCCTCCAGGATCGCGATGTAGGCGCCGATCGCCATGCGGTCATTGCCGCACATCAACGCAGTCGGCCTCCACTTGCCTTGCAAGATCTGCTTCGCCAGTGCATAGCCGGAGTCGACGTGGAAGTTGCCTTCGAGGATCCGCTGCTGCCGTGGGTCAACCCCAGCTCCGGTCAGGGCCTCCCGGAACCCCTTCAGACGGGCCACAGTGGCCCATTCCCGGGACAGGCCCGTCAGGTAGGCGATCTGCCGGTGACCCTGGTCGAGCAGGACCTGGGTCGCATCCCGCCCACCCTTCACCTCGTCCGGGAGGACCGCCGGCAACGCGTTCCCCGCAACGAAACAGTTCACGAGCACGGTCGGCACCGAGGTGACCACGGCTGGCAGCCGTACGCGACGCGTACCCGCAACGGCCACGACGAGGGCGTCGATCGGGTGGTCGATCAGATCGTTGATCGCTGCCTCGACTCGCAGTGGCTCTCCGGGCGCGTTCATGACGAGCAGGTGGTAGTGATGGCCGTCAGCAGCCTGCTGGGCTCCGACGAGCGTCGCGGCGCCGAAGGCACCGAAGTCGATGTCCTGGGTCAGGAAACCAATGGTGGCGGTCCGACCCGTCCGCAATCCTTGCGCGGCACGGTTCGGCCGATAGTCGAGCTTGGCCACCGCGTCGAGGACGCGCTGGCGGGTCTCGGCGCTGATGGTCTGGCCAGTGGTCTCGTTGAGGACGAAAGAAACGGTGGTCTTGGAGACCCCGGCCAACTGCGCGACGTCCTCCCGCGTGATGCGTCGCCGACGGCCATCGGCACTGCTCGTCTTGGCCATGGGGGGAGAGTAGTTGAAGACTGCTCCTTCACCCACCCCTCGCCAGCACGTGTTACAGGCAACGACTTCTCGGTCGCCTCGCGGTTGTTCACAGGAGGATGGGCATGAGCCTGCTTCATTTCGCACCTAGCCATGGCTGGATGAACGACCCCAACGGACTGATCCATTGGAACGGTCGCCATCACCTGTTCTTCCAGTACAACCCCCAGTCCACCCGATTCGAGAACCAGCACTGGGGGCATGCCAGCTCGGTGGACCTGGTCTCGTGGGTCGAGCACTCGGTCGCACTGGCTCCGGGCGACGAGGGTCGCACCGACTACGACAGTGACGGTTGCTTCTCCGGTTGTGCGGTCGCTGTGGACGGGGGCGTGACGTTGCTATACACCGGCGTCCACGGCTCCGATCAGCTGCCGTGCCTGGCCCGGTCGTTGGACGACGACCTGCTGTCGTTCGCGAAGGATCCTGCCAATCCCGTGATCACTCATCGTCCCGGCCCGGACGTCGAGGTGTTCCGCGACCATTCGGTCTGGCGTGATGGAACGAGATGGCGCCAGGCAATCGCGGGGAGCCGCAGCGGGGTCGGTACGGCCTTCACCTACACGTCGAGCGATCTCCGCCGCTGGCAGGACCCCCAGGTGTTGATCGACGGCTCGGGTGTGGCGATCCCGTCAGGTACATGGGAATGTCCCGACGTCTTCAGTATCGGTGACACGCACGCACTCATCGTTTCGGTTATCCAGGATGAGCTCGGGCTTCAACCCGAGGTGTGGTGGATAGCTGGCGCTATGAGTGATGGGCGTCTGGAGCCGGCGGCCCACGGCCCGGTCGACGTGGGGAACCGGCTCTACGGCCCCCAGTCGTACTGGAGTCCCGACGGTCGGAGGCTGATGTTCGGTTGGATCCGCACGCACCTCGATCCAGCTTCGGACGGCGCGCCGACCCTGGGTGCGATGTCGTTGCCACGTCAGGTCCGCGTCGTCGACGGCAAGCTGTCAGTCCAGCCAGCTGAGGAGCTGAGAAACGCTCGCGGCTCTCGTGACGACTTCACTTTGACCCACGACGGCGCAACGACCCTCACCTGGGACCCTCGGTCCGCCGGCGAGCTGGTGCTTGACGCTGAGGCCGCGGCCAGCGTGGATGCCATCACCTTGCACGGGTCAAATCGGTCGATGACCATCGATTACAGCCTCTTCCCCGGTCCCGGCGCCCTGACCATCTATTGGGATGCAGGCATCTTCGAGGTGTTCAGGAGCGGCAAGGCCGGAGTGTGGACTGACCTGGCGCTCGACGAGGTCGAGCACGTTCACATCGTGCATCGTCCGAGCATCGGTCGAGGAGCCACGCTCTGGAGCCTGCAGCGACCCGGGCCACAGGGGCCACTGAGCAGCCGGACCGCCGCGATCGGAACCCGTGCTAGGTCCGCGATTGGCGAGGCGCGCTAGGGTCCACGGAGACCTGTCCGGCCTTCTTGATGCTCCGCCACCCGCCGGCCCGGTTGTTGGCGATGATCTGCTGGATCATCGTCGTAAACGCGCGGCTGGCAGCTTCTGGTCGCGCCGCAGCGCGATGGTGCGGGCCGTGGGGTTGCCGTGCCCTCCGGTGATGATCCCCTCGGGATCAGGCACGATCGCCCCGTCGTAGACGAACACGTTGACGGGGTCCTTGGCCGCGAGCAGGGCGCAGATGTTCCCGCTCAGCGTGAAGTACGGCTGATTCGTCCGCTTGATCGTCTCCACTACTTCATCGTCCGCTGCGTGGACGAGGTCCCGGATCTGTTTGCAGAAGGAGGCCTGCCATCCGGGCAAAGCGCTGATGTCGCCCTCGGTCATCGAAGGGCTTCGCAGCCACTGTCAACCGTGGGCCCCCTCCCGATCGAGTACGAGCGTGTGACCGAATCACTGATCGGCGAGACGACCACATCCGGAGGATCGATGCGCCACATTGTGATGACCTTGGGGGCCGCGCTCCTGCTCGCCGGGTGTGCGGCAAGCACTCCGGCGGCCACCCCAACCCCCTCCCCGGGGACGAAGGCGGCGGCTAGTCCCGTGCGGTCGCCGCCGGCCTCGGGAACAGCGGGCGCGTCGTCGTCCGGGGGCAAGTGCCAGCAGCTCTACGCGGTCGGGATCGCGCTGACCCAGACGCTGAGCTGCCTGGCCGCGAGCGGAACACGCGTATCCGTGGGGACCTATACGTGCATCGGCCCCGAGCGGTTGGGCAGGCTGGACGCCTCGAGCGGCGTCGTACCGAGCGTCTGGTTCACAGTACCGGGCGTCGTCGCAGCAGTGCACGGGGGAAAGCTCGCGGCTGACCAGGCGTACGTCGCCGCCTACAAGAAATGTACGGGCGTTCGCCCCCGCCGGCGGGTTAGTCCGATGCTGAGCTGAGGGCGTAAGGCTCGGTCAGGTCGACATCGACGAGGCCTGGCTCACCGTGGGCGTGCAGGGGTGACGGCTCGACTCGCATGATCTTGGCCAGCCATGCCGGCAACCACCAGTTCCACCTGCCGAAGAGAACGACGAGCGAGGGTACGAGCACGGCGCGGACGATCGTGGCGTCGACGAGGATGCCGACCCCGAGGCAGGTGGCGAAGACCTTGATGTCCGTCCCCGGCGCCGAGGTCAGCGCGGCGAAGGCGAAGAACAGGATCAGTGCCGCAGAGGTGACTAGGCGCCCGGTCCTTCCGATGCCACGGACCACGGCCGCCTGGGTGGATCCGCTGCGGTCGTATTCCTCGCGCATCCGGCTGAGGATGAAGACTTCGTAGTCCATCGACAGGCCGAACAGGAACGCGAAGATCAACGGCGGTAGCCAGAAAGTCATCGCTCCGGTGGCGTCGATGCCGAAGACCGCTTGGGAGCCGTTGCCCTCCTGCCAGAACCAGGTGGCCAGACCGAGCACGGCGGCGAGGCTGATCAGGTTGAGCACGACGGCCTTGAGCGGGAGCAGGATCGATCTGAAGGTCCGCATCAGCAGGAGGAACGTGATGAAGGCGATCAAGGCGATGACATAGGGGAACCGGTCGTAGACAGCGTGCCGGTAGTCGACGATCGTCGAGCCCAGCCCGGCAGTCCCGATGTAGCCCGGCAGCGACCCTGTGGCTGCCGTCACGGCGTCGACGACCTTCACGGAACTGGAGTTCACCGTCTCGTCGTGCGGGATGACGTCGATGGCCGTACGCCCGTCGGTCCCGGGCGGGTCCACCACGGACAACAGGATGCCGTCGACCTTGCCGGCGGCCGCGGCGATGGCCACGGCGTCGGTCTTGTTGTCCGCTAGCAGCACGATCGGAGAGACCACACCGGTGCCCACGCCTCCGTCGATCAAGGTCTGCAAGGTCTTGTACGCGGCGCTCGTCGTCCCCTGGGACGCGGTGTTGGACTGCCCGAACTGGATCTGGCGCAGCGGGACGATGAGGATCGCCAGCACGATGAGCGCGGCGCCGCCGAACAGCCAGGGACGCTTGACGATCATCCGGGCCCAGGCGGTCCACCCGCGCGAGGCGGTGCCCTCCTTGCGGATGTGCGGGATGTCCACCCGCGGACCGACCGCGGCAAGCATGGCCGGGAGCAGGGTGAGCACGACAGCAACGCTGCGGGCCGTTGTTCCCGTACGTGTCGCGGAAGACGGCGAATCCGAATCCGCACTTGGCCGAGTGCTGCGGCGAGCAGGCTAGGACGGCTGCGTAGGCGTCCCGGATCTGGTGGCCCCGCAGGAGCAGGAACACCGCGAGCACGCCGAGGACCGCCACGAAGGCAAGCAGGGTGGTCCGGTAGCGTCGCCAGGCGACCCACGCCAGCCGGTGCCAGGGCAGCAGGTAGGCCAGTGCGAGCTCCTCGACACCGACCGTCCGGGCTGCCCACCGGTCCGGCACGGGCGCGCCGGGTGCGTCGAGGCGGACGAGCATCATTCGCTGCGACCCCGCTTCGCGAGACTCGACCACCTGCCAGCGCGGGTCGCTGGCCGCGTCGGCCGGGCCGGTGACGAGCAGGTGCTGCTGCGACAGGTCGTCGACCACGCCCTCGAGCCGCACGGCTCCGCCAGTGAGCAGCACGAGGTAGTCGGCGACGCGCTCCAGCTCCGCCAGCGCATGGGACGAGAGGATCACCGAGACCCCGTCGTCGGTGAGCAGCGTCGTCTTCCCGGCGCCGTTCGGGCCCAGCAGGGCGACCAGGTGGCCGTCGGGGACGGTGAGCGTGCAGTCGCGCAGGGCCCAGTCGCCGCCGTACCGCCGGCCCAGCGCGACCGTCTCGATCATGTTCATGCGACGCCTCCCCTGGACCGTCCGGGCGCAGAGAGCGCCGCGCCGGGGTCTGCCTCGGCGTGGCGCTCACGAAATCCCGCAGCGTGCTGCTGAACAGGGCCACCATCCCGTCCTCGTCCAGGCCCGCGGCGGCAGAGTCGGCCAGTCAGGCCCGCAACGTCCGGCGGAGCCCGGCGATCTCGGGCAGGGACACCTGGCTCAACGTCGCCTTCACGAAGGTCCCCAGCCCGGGACGCCCCCCGGCCAACCCCTTGTGCTCCAGCGCGCGGTACGCCTTCAGCACGGTATTGGGGTTGATGGTCAGGTCCGCGACGACCTCTCGCACCGTGGGCAGCCGGTCGACCGGCTCGAGGTAGCCCAGCCGCAGCGCGTGCTCGACCTGCTGCAGGTACGTCGGGACGCCGGACGTGGGGTCGAGACGGAAGGCGATGGGTGACTGAGGCGCGGAAGTCGGATTGACTGCTTTATCTACTTGCATAAGACAACTGTTAGGCAGGGCGCCAGCTGTCAAGCAGCAGTTCGGCGGATCGTGGCGGCGGTCTGTGCGATTGCGGGTCGTGGTGCTCAACCTGTTCCTGTCGATCGTGGCCGGCTTGCAGGGGGCGATCCTGCTCATCTCCGCCAAGCGCGCCGACTTCGGTGAGCAGTGAGGTCGCGCTGCACACGCTGACGAACACAGCCACCCTGCGGGAGCTCACCGAGGCGAACACCAGCCTCACTAGCCGGGTCTCCGAGCTCGCGACCGAGATCCGTGCCCACGTCTGCGGGTCGGACGTGTGAGCGCGACGACCACGGGGTACGAACCCCACCACTGCACGACGACTACCGACGATGAGGAGCGAGCATGAGCACCGGTCCGGACGAAGACGGCCCCAACGACGCTGGCGCAGGCCCCGCTGCTGAGGGCGAGCACGACGGCGGGGCAGACGGTGACGCAGAGGGTCCCGCCGACGGCGGCGCCGAGGGCGCAGACGCAGACGAGCACGACGGTGGAGCAGACGGCGGGGCATGAGGTCGGCCGAGGAGGCGCGCTTCGGCGCCTCCTCGGTGCAGGGGTGGGCGACTTCGCGGCCTGGGGGCGCGAGGCCGTCCTGGTCCGGGGTGCCGGCGCGATCGACGACCTCTTCTCGCTGACTGCGGCCGACGACCTGCTGGCCGATCGTGGCTTGCGTACGCCGTTCATCAGGCTGGCCAAGGACGGTGTGGTCCTGCCCGGTAGGTCGTACACCCGCCCGGGCGGGGTCGGCGCGACGATCGGTGACCAGGTCGACAGCGTCCGCGTGCTGCGCGCTCTCGCCGCTGGTACGACGATCGTCCTGCAGGGGCTGCACCGGACGTGGCCGCCGCTGCGTGACTTCACCGCGGCGCTCGCCGACGAGCTGCGGCATCCGGTGCAGGTCAACGGGTACATCACGCCTGCGCGCGCCCAAGGGTTCGACGCGCACTACGACACGCATGACGTCTTCGTCGTGCAGGTGGCAGGGACCAAGCGCTGGCGGATCCACCGGCCGGTGCTCGAGTCTCCGCTGGAGTCGCAGCCGTGGACCGACCGTCGCGAGGAGGTCGCCAAGGCGGCGACCGCGGAGCCGGTGCACGACATCGAGCTGGCTCCCGGCGACGTGCTCTACCTGCCTCGCGGCTGGATCCACTCCGCCGAGGCCAACGCCGAGACCTCGCTGCACCTGACCTTCGGCGTGCACCCGTTCACCCGCATCGACGTTCTGCGCGCCGTGCTCGCCGAGCTCGAGCAGGACCCGTCATACCGGAGCTCGCTCCCGCTCGGCGACCCGAAAGCCTTCGACGTCGACCTGGCCGACCTGGCCGCCGTCGATATGGCCGCGGTGTCGGACCGACTCCGCCAGCGCTGGCTGCAGGCGTCGCGCCCGCTGCCGGTCCGGCCGATCGAGACGGAGTCGGCGCTCGCTTCGATCGAGCCGGGGACGGTCGTCACCGTGCGCCCGTACCTCTACGTACGCCGACAGGGGCAGACGATCGAGGCCGGCGACGTCCGGGTCGAGATCCCGCCCGGGCTGGAGCCGCTCATCGACCGCCTCGTCGACGGTGGCGCTCACGTGCTCGAAGACTCCGAGGACTGCCTGGATCTGGTACGTACGCTCGTGCGCGAGGGCGTGCTGACGATCGCGCCGACCTAGGGAACCCTCGCTCAGCTCAGGTGATGAGCTGCACGTCGCTCTTGTGATGATCGTCGGAGCCGACGCGGTTCGCGGGTCGGCCGTCGCCGGCGAGCTGGGACCTCCGGCCGGGGACGGCCGGTTCCAGCCGGATGATGATCGACTTCGAGGTCGGGCAGTTGCTGCCCTGAGCTGTCGAGTCCAGCGGCACCAGGGGGTTGACCTCGGGGTAGTAGGCAGCCGCGCAGCCCCGAGCGGTCGGGTAGGCGACCAGCCGGAAGGCGTTCACCACGCGTGTGGACCCGTCGTCGCTCGCGCCGACCAGGTCGACCAGCTGGCCTTCCTGCAGCTGGAGCGAGGCGATGTCGTCCGGGTGCACCATCACGACGTCGCGCCCGCCCTTGATCCCGCGGTACCGGTCGTCGTGCCCGTAGATGGTGGTGTTGAACTGGTCGTGGCTCCGCAGTGACTGCAGCAGCAGGTGGCCCGGCGGCACGTCGAGGACCTCGAGCGGGCTCACGGAGAACACGGCGCGCTTCGACGGCGTCTCGAAGGTGCGCGAGTCACGGGGAGGGTGCGGCAGGACGAAGCCACCTGGCCGGGCGACCTTCTCCGGGTACGCCTCGCAGCCCGGCACCACGTGCGCGATGTGCGTGCGGATCCGGCCGTAGTCCGCGGCCAGCGCGGTCCAGTCGACCGGGCTCCCGCTGGGACGTGCTCGCAGCACAGCCTCAGCCAGGCCGCAGATGATGGCCACCTCGGAGCGCAGCCAGGGGCTGGCCGGTACGAGTCGGCCGCGGGACAGGTGGACCGACGACATCGAGTCCTCGACCGACACCGACTGCTCCCCGCCGAGCTGGACGTCGCGCTCCGTGCGGCCCAAGGTGGGCAGGATCAGCGCGGTGCGACCGCACAGGACGTGCGACCGGTTGAGCTTGGTCGAGATCTGCACCGTGAGTCGCGCCGCCTGGAGTGCTGCGTGGGTCACCTCGCTATCAGGCGTCGCGGTGGCGAAGTTGCCGCCCAGGCCGACGAACACGCTCGCTTCGCCGTCGCGCAGGGCCCTGATCGAGTCGACGACGTCGAGCCCGCGTTCGCGGGGCGGCTCGAACCCGAACTCGTCGCGCAGGGCGTCGCCGAAATGCTCGGGCAGCTTCTCCCAGATGCCCATCGTCCGGTCGCCCTGGACGTTTGAGTGACCGCGGACCGGACACAGGCCGGACCCAGGACGACCGATGTTGCCCTGGGCGAGCGTGACGTTCACGATCTCCTTGATCGTGGCGACAGCGTTGCGATGCTGCGTGATGCCCATCGCCCAGCAGACGACGGTCCGCTTGGAGGCGATGAACATCGCCGCGGCAGCCTCGATGTCCGCCCGGCTCAAGCCGCTGGCAGCTTCGATCTTTGGCCAGGAGAGGTCTCGACGGTCGGCGGCCCACTCCTCGAAACCGGTGGTGTGCCGGTCGATGAAGTCGAGGTCGAGGACGGTGCCTGGACGCCCGTCCTTCCGGGCGTGCTCCTCGGCCTCGAGCAGCAGCGAGCCGAGTGCCTGGAAGAGGGCGAGGTCGCCGTTGAC
>JANYIP010000154.1 GCA_025361995.1 Streptomycetales bacterium
TGCCCGGGGTACCGGCGACGCTCGCGGCCGCAGCCTCCTGCGCCTCCGCCTCGACAGCCGCAGCCTGCGCGGCCGCGGCGTCCTCCACCTGGACGTCGAGGTGGAAGAGGTACCCGACGGACTCCTCCTTGATCGCGTCCATCATGGCCGCGAAGAGGTCGAAGCCCTCGCGCTGGTACTCCACGAGCGGGTCGCGCTGAGCCATCTGGCGCAGGCCGATGCCCTCCTGCAGGTAGTCCATCTCGTACAGGTGCTCGCGCCACTTGCGGTCGAGCACGGACAGCAGGACCCGACGCTCGAACTCGCGGGTCGCCTCCTCGCCGAGCTCGGCCTCACGCCGGTCGTACGCGGCCTGGGCATCGGCCTTGAGCTCCTCGACCATGAACTCCGAGGACAGGCCGGACTTGTCGCCACCGGACGCCTCGATCAGCTCGGGGATGGTGAGTCCCACCGGGTAGAGGGTGCCCAGCGCGGTCCAAAGCTGGTCGAGGTCCCACTCCTCCGGGTACCCGTCGGTGGTCGCCGCCACCACGTACGCGGTGACGGTGTCGTCGATCATGTTGCGGATCTGCTCGTGCAGGTCGGCGCCCTCGAGGACCTGGTGACGCTCCGCGTAGATGACGGTCCGCTGCCGGTTGAGCACCTCGTCGTACTTCAGGACGTTCTTGCGGATCTCGAAGTTCTGAGCCTCGACCTGCGACTGTGCGGACCGGATCGCGTTGGTCACCATCTTGGCTTCGATGGGTACGTCGTCCGGAATGTTGAACCGGGTGAGGAAGGCGTCGACGACGTTGCCCTTGAAAAGCCGCATCAGGTCGTCCTCGAGGGACAGGTAGAAGCGGGACTCGCCGGGATCGCCCTGCCGCCCGGACCGACCACGCAGCTGGTTGTCGATCCGGCGCGACTCGTGCCGCTCGGTGCCCAGGACGTAGAGCCCGCCGAGGCCGATGACCGCCTCGTGCTCTGCCTCGACGGCCTTCTTGGCCTTCTCGATCGCGCCCGGCCAGGCGGCTTCGTACTCCTCGGGGCCGTCGACCGGGGACAGCCCACGCTGCGCCAGCTCGGAGGCGGCCATGAACTCGGGGTTGCCGCCCAGCATGATGTCGGTGCCGCGGCCGGCCATGTTGGTGGCGACGGTGACGGCGCCCTGGCGGCCGGCCTGGGCGACGATCTGCGCCTCGCGCTCGTGCTGCTTGGCGTTGAGGACCTCGTGCGGGATGCCGCGCTTGCGCAGCTGGCCGGACAAGTACTCGGACTTCTCCACGCTGACGGTGCCGACGAGGACCGGCTGACCCTTCTCGTGCCGCTCGACGAGATCGTCGACGACGGCCGTGAACTTGGCGTCCTCGGTGCGGTAGACGAGGTCGGCCTGGTCGAGCCGGGTCATGTCCCGGTTGGTCGGGATCTGCACGACGCCGAGCTTGTAGATCTGGCTGAACTCGGACGCCTCGGTCAGAGCGGTGCCCGTCATGCCGCTGAGCTTGGAATACAGGCGGAAGAAGTTCTGCAGGGTGATGGTGGCCAGCGTCTGGTTCTCCTGCTTGATCTCCACCCCCTCCTTGGCCTCGATCGCCTGGTGCATGCCCTCGCTGTAGCGGCGGCCGGCGAGCATCCGGCCGGTGTGCTCGTCGACGATGAGGACCTCGCCGTTCATGACGACGTAGTCCTTGTCGAGCTTGAAGAGCTCCTTGGCCTTGATCGCGTTGTTCAGGTAGCCCACGAGCGGGGTGTTGACCGACTCGTACAGGTTGTCGATGCCGAGGTAGTCCTCGACCTTGGTGACGCCGCCCTCGAGGATGCCGACGGTGCGCTTCTTCTCGTCGACCTCGTAGTCGACCTCGACCTTCATCCGTTGCACGAGCTTGGCGAACTCGACGTACCACTTCTGCGGCTGGTCGGCCGGGCCGCTGATGATCAGCGGGGTCCGCGCCTCGTCGATGAGGATGGAGTCGACCTCGTCGACGACGGCGAAGGCGTGACCGCGCTGGACGAGGTCGTCGCTGGTCCACGCCATGTTGTCGCGCAGGTAGTCGAAGCCGAACTCGTTGTTCGTCCCGTACGTGATGTCGGCGGCGTACGCGTCGCGGCGCTCGGCCGGCCGCATGTTCGCCAGGATCACCCCGACCTCGAGGCCGAGGAAGCGGTGCACCCGCCCCATCCACTCGGCGTCACGCTCGGCCAGGTAGTCGTTGACGGTGACGACGTGCACGCCCTTGCCTGCGAGGGCGTTGAGGTAGCACGGCAACGTCGCGACGAGTGTCTTGCCCTCGCCGGTCTTCATCTCGGCGATGTTGCCCAGGTGCAGGGCTGCGCCACCCATGATCTGGACGTCGTAGTGCCGCTGACCCAGGGTGCGCTTGGCCGCCTCACGTACGACGGCGAACGCCTCCGGGAGGATGTCGTCGAGGGTCTGCCCGTCGGCGAGTCGTTCGCGGAAGGTGTCCGTCTCGGCCCGGAGCTCGGCGTCGGACAGGCCCACCATGTCGTCCTCGACCGCGTTGACCTGCTCGGCGAGCCGGTGCAGGTGCTTGACGATCTTGCCTTCACCGGCACGGAGGATCTTGTCGAAAATGGCGGGCACGCAGTCACTCCAGGGCCAAGGGTGCGGACCGATCGGGCCGGCCGCAGCACGGCGGGTCCGCCGCCGTACCTGAACATCGTAATCGGATGGTGACCCGACAGCGTGTTCAGAGAGGATGGCGTGGTGAATCCCGTCTCCCTTGTCACACTGAGCGACAGCCGCCTCATCCTGCGCTGCCCCGGACCCGAGCTGGCGCCCGAGATCACCGCCGCCTGCCAGGACCGCGAGCTGCACCGCTGGCTCGAGGCGCTGCCCGACCCGTACACCGAGGCTGACGGGCGTGCCTTCGTGCAGATGTGCCAGACGAAGTGGGCCGACGGCAGCGAGTTCGTCTTCGCGATCACCTCGGCCGCGGACGGACGGCTGCTGGGCACGATCGGGCTGCACGACGTGGAACGGTTGACCTCCCCGGGCGGAGGCATGGCCGAGGTCGGCTTCTGGGTGGTCGCCAGCGAGCGCGGCCAGGGGATCGTGCCCGACGCGCTGCGGCTGGTCTGCGGGTACGGCTTCAAGGAGCTGGGCCTGGCCCGGATCGAGTGGCAGGCAGAGGTCGGCAACACGTCTTCGCTGCGGGCCGCGGAGAAGGTCGGCTTCGTCCTGGAGGCAACGTGCCGGCGCCGGCTGCTGCACGTCGGCCACCGGGTGGACGGCTGGCTCGGAGGGCTGCTCCCCGAGGAGCTGCGGTGATGGTGCCGGTGCTCCCGCCGCCGGTGCTCGAGGGTGACGGGCTGCGGCTGCGCCCGTGGGAGCTCGCGGACACCGGCGCCCTGAGGCGGCTGGCCGACGACCCGGTCAGCCGGCGCTGGTCCGCGTCGCTGAGCCGCGTCTTCACGCTGGACGAGGCGCGGTCCTGGATCGAGGACCGGCAGCAGCGCCCCTCCGGCTGGGCCGTCGTCGATCCGGCGACCGACGACCTGCTCGGTCGGGTCGCCCTCAACCACTTCCAGGAGGACGGCACGGTCGCCGAGATCGGGTACGGGGTGATGCCCAGCCACCGCCGGACCGGGGTGGCGACCCGGGCCGTCGCCACTGCGGTGGCGTACGGGTTCGGCACGCTCGGTCTGGTCCGGATCTCGCTGGAGCACGCGATCGGGAACGAGGGGTCGTGCGCGGTGGCCCGGGCGAGCGGCTTCGCCCCCGAGGGCGTCCTTCGCTCGGCATTCCACCGCGGCGACGGCCGCTTCGACGACGTTCACCTGCACGCCCGGCTGCGCACGGACATCCCGTGAGCACGCCGTTGATCCTGCCCGCGGTGGCGCCGGTGCTCCGGGCCGACGGGCTCGTGCTGCGACCCTGGGAGACCTCCGACGCTGCCTTCGTCCTCGAGCTCGCCGCCGACCCTGAGACCCTGCGCTGGGCGGACAACTTCCGTGGCTTGGCGAGCTCCGGCGACGCCCTGGCCTGGATCAAGGCCCGCCGCGAACGCGTGACGATGTGGGTGGTCTGCGCGTCCACGAGCCCCGGTGCCGACCGGCTGGGGTGGGTCGGGCTGTCGTACCTCGAGCCCCGGGAACGCTCGATGATGATCAGCTATGGCAGTCACCCGGCCTGGCGCCGGCAGGGTGTCACCCGGCGTGCTGTCGACGCCGTGACGGCGTACGCGTTCGATGCCACCGGGCTCGGGCTGGTGCGCGTCTCGCTCGAGCACGCGGTCGGCAACACCGCGTCGTGCCGGGTGGCGTCGGCCGCCGGGTACGCGGTCGAGGGCACCCTGCGGCAGCGACTCATGGGGGTGGGCGGCCCGGCCGTCCGCGGCGGGCTCGACGACTCGCACGCGCACGCACGGCTGGCCACCGACCCGGCCGGGCCGCTGCCGCCGGAACCCGACCCGATCGGGCCGCCTCGACCGTCGTCGGACCGGCATTCCACAGCCGGATCTCGTCGTCGTCGGACGCCGCCAGCAGGGCCTCGGCGTCGAGGTCGGCGTCGGGGATCGTCAGCTGGTACGCCCCGGCGACGATCTCGACCGGCTCGATCGGGTCGGGTTCCGGCGGCAGCGGCCCGGCCGGGTCGGTGGCCAGCCG
>JANYIP010000198.1 GCA_025361995.1 Streptomycetales bacterium
CGGACGCAGCCGGGGCTGGCCCCGCATCCCCTCCAGCGAGTCGAGCAGGGCGGTCTCCTCCCCGCAGATGTATGCGCCGGCGCCGGCGTGCACGGTGACGTCGAGGTCGAAGCCGCTGCCCACGATGTCGGCGCCCAGGTACCCAGCCGCGTACGCCTCGTCGACGGCCGCCTGCACCCGGCGGATCACGTGGACCGCCTCGCCGCGGATGTAGATGAACGCGTGGTTGGACCGGATCGCGAAGCAGGCGATGGCCACGCCCTCGACGAGCACGTGCGGGTTGGCCATCATCAGCGGGATGTCCTTGCAGGTCCCCGGCTCTGACTCGTCGGCGTTCACCACCAGGTAGTGCGGCTTGCCGTCGGCCTGCGGGATGAAGCCCCACTTCATGCCGGTGGGGAAGCCGGCTCCGCCGCGACCGCGTAGGCCCGAGTCCTTGACCAGCTGGATCAGCTCGTCCGGGTGCTTGGTCAGCGCGGAGCGCAGCGCCACGTACCCGTCGTGCCGGCTGTAGCCGGCGAGGGTGAAGGAGTCGGGCTCGTCCCAGTGCGCGGACAGGACGGGAGTCAGCGGCATCGTCAGGCCTCCTTCGCGTCGGTGGCAGCGGGTACGGGGCCGACGGGGGGTGCGGTCTCGCCGCGCTCGTGGGCCAGCCGCAGGCCAGCCAGCGACGCCGGCCCGGCGCTCGGGCCCTGCCCCGCGAGGCCGTCGGGGAACCCGGCCAGCACGCGCTCGACCTCGCGGAAGCTGCAGACCTTGGGGCCTCGGGTCGAGACGACGTCGTCGCCCGCACGCAGCCGGTCGGTCAGGTCCTTCGCGCTCTCGACGGTCTGGTTGTCGAAGAACTCCCAGTTGACCATCACCACGGGCGCGTAGTCGCAGGCCGCGTTGCACTCGATGTGCTCGAGGGTGACCTTGCCGTCCGGGGTGGTCTCGTCGTTGCCGACCTCGAGGTGGTCCTTGAGCGCCGCGAAGATCGCGTCGCCGCCCATCACCGCGCACAGAGTGTTGGTGCACACGCCGACGTGGTAGTCCCCGACCGGCCGGCGCTTGTACATCGTGTAGAACGTCGCCACTGCGGACACCTCGGCCGTGGACAGCCCGAGCATCTGCGCACAGAGCTCGATGCCGGCCGGGGTGACGTACCCCTGCTCGGCCTGAGCCAGGTGCAGCATCGGCAGCAGCGCGGACCGTGGCTTGGGGTAGCGCGCGATGATCGCCTGCATCTGCTCGCGCACGCCGTCCGCGAACGGGGTGTCGTCGACGAGGAACTCGCTCGTGTGGTTGCTGCTCGCCATCGCTATCGGTCCACTCCGCCCATGACGGGGTCGATGCTGGCCACCGCGGCGATGACGTCGGCGATCATGCTGCCCTCGCACATCGCGGCGGTCGCCTGCAGGTTGGTGAACGACGGGTCGCGGAAGTGAACCCGGTACGGCCGGGTCCCGCCGTCCGAGACGACGTGCACGCCGAGCTCGCCGCGCGGGGACTCGATCGCCTGGTACGCCTGGCCGGCCGGCACGTGGAAGCCCTCGGTGACGAGCTTGAAGTGATGAATCAGGGCCTCCATCGACTCGCCCATGATGTGCCGGATGTGGTCGAGGGAGTTGCCCAGGCCGTCGGAACCGAGCGCCAGCTGGGCCGGCCAGGCGATCTTGCGGTCCTCGACCATGACCGGTCCCTGCTGCAGCTTGTCCAGGCACTGCTCGACGATCTTGAGGGACTCGTTCAGCTCGTGCAGCCGGATCAGGAACCGGCCGTACGCGTCGCAGGTCGTCTCAGTGATGACGTCGAACTCGTAGTTCTCGTAGCCGCAGTACGGCTGGGACTTGCGCAGGTCGTGCGGCAGGCCGGTGGCCCGCAGGATCGGACCTGTGACCCCGAGGGACGCGCAGCCGGCGAGGTCCAAGTAACCCACGCCTTCGGTGCGCGCCTTCCAGATCCCGTTGTCCACCAGCAGGTTCGCGGTGTCCTTGAAGTTCGTGTCAGCAGCTTGACGCTCTCGCCGATCTTGCCCACCGCGCCCGAAGGAAGGTCCTGAGCGACG
>JANYIP010000252.1 GCA_025361995.1 Streptomycetales bacterium
GCGGGTATCGCTCCACTGGTCGGACTTCGCCGGGACCAGCCACCGCACGAGCGTCACGCTCGCTGCCGGACCCGCCCTGTGATGCAGCGGGTACCGGCGACCTGGGAGAGCTCTCCAGAACTAGCGGAGCCGCTCGGCCAGACCCGCGAACATCGGGCGCACGGTGGCCTCGTCGAACAGCCCGACCGCGGCACCGACCAGCTGCGGGGCTCGGGTACCCATCTGGTTGATCCGCAGCCGCAGGTGCAGTCGCGTACCGGGCCCGACCGGCGTCAAGACGTGGGCCCAGCTGAAGACGAGCGGGTCGCCGGACTTGCGCGGCCGCTCCGTCACGTACACCAGGGCGTGCGGCGCCTCGATGAACACGACGCGATAGACGGGGCTCACGCCGTGATGCTTCGGCCCCCAGTCGGGGACCTCGTCGCCCACCGCGAGCTCGGAGTACGCCTGCTCGATGCGGCGCAGGCCTCGCCCGGACGCGGGCAGGACCCGCTCGAGCCACCCCGGGAGGTACCAGCCGCCACGGTCCTTGCCGAGCTGCACGATCCACGGCCACACCTGCTCGGGCGACGCGGCCAAGGTGGTCGCGCGGTCGATCACGACCGCAGCGCCGGGTACGACGTCGTCGCCGGGCAGCGCCCGGGCGCGCTCGGCAGCAGACACTCCGGAGTGCAGCGCTCGGCCGGCTAGCTTCATGCGTCCCAGTCTCCCAGCGGCGGGCTACGAGCGCGCGGCGAGCAGGCGACGTACCTCGTCCACGGGCAGGCCCTCGCGGGTGTTGCCGGCCCGTCCAGTCGTGGTCGGCGACGCGAGCAGCGAGTTGAGCACAGCCTCCTCGGAGGCGTCCACGACCGCCTCGAACAGGTCGTCGAGGTCCCAGGCTGTCAGGGGTGTCGGTCCCTGCGGTCGGCCGCGACGGTCGCAGCGGATCCCGGTGGCGCAGGCCAGGAAGATCTCCCCGCTCCCGTGGTGCGCGGTCGAGCCGGTCCGCGCCAGCCCCAGCCCGACCCGGCGGGCCAGCCTGGCGCAGGCAGCGCCATCCAGCGGCGCGTCCGTGACGACTACGCCGATGCAGGACCCGGCAGGCTCGGGCTCGGGGTACGGGTCGGGGTGCAGCAGCGCGCCGACCGGGACACCGGCGACGGTCAGCCGCTCGCGGGACCCGAAGTTGGTCATCAGCAGCACGCCGACCGTGTGTCCTGAGGGCACGATGCGCGATGCCGTACCGATGCCGCCCTTGAAGCCCAGGCAGGACATCCCGGTCCCGCTCCCGACCGAGCCCTCTGGCGGTGGCAGCAGCGAGCCGATCGAGGACCGCGCGTCGTCCCAGGCCGCCGCGACGTCAGCCTTGTTGACCTGCATCCGGCGTACCTCGGACAGGAACGAGTCGTCGCACTCCGCCACGACGGGGATCGCGACGACCTCGCCGATCTCCGGCTCGGACTCGGTGAGCAGCTCGCAGGCCGCGTCGTACACCCGGCCGACCTGCATCGTGGAGGTCAGGAAGATCGGTGTCTCGATCAGCCCCCACTCCGTCGCGGTGAGGAACCCGGTGCACTCGCCGGCCCCGTTCAGGACCGCGCCACCCGCCGGTACAGGATGCCGGAAGACGTCGTCGGCGGGGATCAGCACCGTGACTCCGGTGCGCGCGACACCGCGGCCCTGCGGCGGGACGGGCTCGTCCCGCCAGACGGTGGCGTGCCCCAGACCGACGCCCGGGACGTCCAGCACGGAGTTGGTCGGACCCGACGGGAGCAGCCCGATCCTGATCCCTAGGTCAGCCGCGCGCGCCATGGTGGCATCCTGCCGCACATGGATCTCCCGCGGAGCCCGGCCAGCTCGCTCCAGACGCCGGTCGTCTGGTCGCCCGACTGCCTGCGCCACGAACCGCTGGCCGAGATCTGGCTGGGCGTTCGTACCCCCGGGACCGAGGTCGCGACTCGGGCCACGACGATCCGTAGCGCTCTGCTGGCCGCCGGAGCCTCGGTGATCGACGCGACCGCGCATGACGACACTGTGCTGACCCGGGTGCACGACGTCGGCGTGCTGGAGCACCTGCGCACGATCTACCCGGCTTGGGTCGAGGCCGGCCTCGACGTCGATCCCGGCCAGGACCGGGTCGTGCCGTACCTCTTCCCGACCGCCGGTCTGCTCGGCGGGCTGCCGCTGCGCGAGCCGGTCGCGGCGCACGCGCGAGCCGGCCTGTACTGCTACGACACGATGACCCTGGTCGGGCCGGGCACCTGGGAGGCGGCACGCGGTGCGGTCGACGCGGCGCTCACCGCGGTGGACCTCGTCGTGGGCGCGCAGTCGCGGGTGGCGTACGCGCTGTGCCGCCCGCCAGGGCACCACGCCGGTCGCGACTCGTTCGGCGGCTCCTGCTACCTCAACAACGCCGCAGTCGCAGCCGAAGGTCTGCTCGCCGCCGGGCACGTCCGGGTGGCCGTCGTCGACATCGACGCGCACCACGGGAACGGGACCCAGTCGCTGTTCTACGACCGGGCTGACATCTTCTACGGTTCGCTGCATGTCGACCCAGGCGCCGGCTGGTTCCCGCACTACGTCGGGTTCGCCGACGAGACGGGTGCCGGCTCTGGGGCCGGCAGAACCCGCAACGAGCCGCTCGCGCCGGGCTCGGGCGACGGGCCTTGGCTCGCGGCCCTGGACCGCATCGCGGGCGCGGTCTCTCTCTTCGGCGCGACCGCGATGGTGGTCTCGCTCGGCGTCGACGCCGCCGCGGACGACCCGGAGAGCCCGTTGCTGGTGACGACGACCGGCTACCACGAAGCGGGGCTGAGGCTCGGCGCCCTCGGGTTGCCTACGGTTGCCGTACAGGAGGGTGGCTACCACCTCGACACCATCGGCGAGCTGGTCGTCGCCACCCTCGCAGGCCTCTGCGGCTAGCCCCGTGCGCCCCGCTTGCCCCTCCCCCGCCCTCGTTGATCATGGACTTGTGGCCCCTGTTTCATGATCTACATGGGCAATTAATCCATGATCAACGAAGGTGGTGGGGGGGCGACTAGGGTGGCGGTGTGATCGAGGTCCACGAGCTCACGAAGGAGTTCGGGCCGGTACGTGCGGTCGACCAGCGGCCGCACCCATCGTCCTGGTCGCGGGCATTTTGGGCATGACGACCGAGTACCGCTTCATGACCGTGACCTCGACCTTCCTGGCCACCCCGCGCCGGGGGCGGGTCCTGACGCCAAGCTGGTCGTCCACGCGGCGTTCGGCCTGGTCATCGGAGTCGTCTGCGCTGTGGTCTCCGCGGGCCTGGCTGCCGGCCTGCCCAGCCTGAAGCGGCACGCTGCGGTCGGCGCCGCGACCGTCTGGCAGATCTCCGCAGGCACCCTGCTCGGCTACGCACTCTTCGCCGTGCTCGGCGTCTGCGTGGGAGCCCTGGTCCGCAACCAGATCGCGGCCATCCTCGGCGGGCTGCTGTGGACCCTGGTCATCGAGGCGTTGCTGCTGGCTTTCCTGCCCGCAGTCGGCAAGTGGCTCCCCGGCGGCGCCCTGCACGCCACCCTCCAGGCAACGGCGTTCAACGGGGGCGCTCTGCTCTCGGCCTGGGCCGGTACGGCAGTGCTGCTGACGTACGTGGTGGTCTTCGCTGTGCTGGCCACCGGGACGACGCTGCGCCGCGACGTCACCTAGAGGGTGCTGTGGACAGTGATCGGATACCAGCCGGAGATACTCTGAGGGTACGAAGAACAGCACCCTCCAGGTAGGCGGTCAGCAGTGTCGTCCCAGGCCCCCACGAGCAACCCGATGGCCGAGTTCGGCCCCAACGAGTGGCTCGTCGACGAGATCTACCAGCAGTACCTCGACAACAAAGACTCGGTCGACCCCGCCTGGTGGGACTTCTTCGCCGACTACCAGCCGGCCGACCTGACGCTCCCCCGACCGGCACCAGCCCCGGATCCGGTGCTGGAGCCCGCTGCGGTGGCAGCTCCGGTGGCAGCCGTCGCACCGGCCCAGGTGGCAGCCCCCGTCCAGCAGCCCGTCTCGACGGGCAGCGTCATCGTCCCGCTGCGGGGCCCGGCGGCCCGGGTCGTCGCGAACATGGAGGCCAGCCTCACCGTCCCGACCG